>JAVBTU010000177.1:0-3564 GCA_031556015.1 Thermoguttaceae bacterium | reverse complement strand
AAACGCATTACTTCGTCTCAAACAATTCCTTGAGCAATCGGTCGCGGTTTTCCCCGTAAGCCCGGGCCGAGATGAGTTTGCCGTCCCGGTCGATCAGAAACAGGGTCGGAATGCCGGTCGTTTCGTATGTTTCCGAAAAATCCTCCATCTTGGCTTCCACGGACATCTCCATAGAGAGGATGATCCACGGTGTCTTTTCCTTTGTGGTGAATGCCTTCAGGGCCTCGACGTTCTCGTCGACACTGTATCCGACGATCTCGAAACCTTTTTCTTTGTACTTCTCGTAGATTTCGTTCATTTTCGGCAGTTCCGCAAGGCAAGGGCCGCACCACGTCGCCCAGAACATGACCAGGACGACTTTGCCTTTGAGCGACCGAATATCAAACTTTTCCCCTTTCAGGTTGAGCCCTTCGAGTCTGAACTCCTTGTCGAACAGACTGCCGTACAATTCCGCTTTCTCCAAGAGGTTTTCCAAAGCGAACGTCAAACGGGGATCCTTGTTTTCGAGCAGCGGCTTGAACAGGTTCGCCGACTCCTGAATCAACGCATACGACTCTTTTTCCGGAGCGAACAGATCAATGCACTCCAAAAAGTTGATCGTAAGCGACGCCGCGACGTCGCTCGGATTCTTTTGAACGAAATCAATCAATTGGGCGCGAAACGCTTTGGCGTCGTTGATGAAATCTTTCGACTTGGCCAATTCCCCCATTTCCATGTCCAAGGGAAGCGATTTAGCGAACTCGGCCAGCGGTCCGATGTCGTCCATCGTGCTGAGCGTTTTGGCGAACTCGAGGAGTTCTTTTTTCTTTTCCGGATCCTTTTGGGACAAAAACGAAAGACCGCGAAACTTCAAGCCCAGCACGATCTGCTTTTCTTCCTCCGTCGGATTTTTCAGGATAACCTTATCGGCAAGCTCGATGGAAAAGCGAACCACTTTCTCATACGCGGCAATCTGGGCGTCCTTGTCCGCGAAATCGGCGGAGTTAAAGGCGAGGAGAACCCGTTGGAGTTGCATCAACATGTCCTCGGCGGTGCCGTTCGGGACATTCAACATCTCCTCCCAGTTCTCGGGAGAAGAGTTCCCGGGAGAAGTCGGCTCGGCTTCTTGGGCTTCCAACCAGGCTGTTGAGAGGACAAAACACGCTAAAAACGCATAAAAAATACGAGGCATAGTATTTCGGGGGGTTGGCGGATCCGTCGGCAAACCGGTCGCTTCGGTGGTGAACACGGACGACGGACGGGAATTCCCGGAATTATACACTGAACAAAATCCCATTCCAAGTCCGAAAAGACGAAAATATTGCATGTGTTCACGAAATGGTGAGATCAAGAGTTAGCCCCGTCGCCTGCGACGGGCTGTACACGGACGAATCTCGCAGCGGTTCGCAGGCGAACCGACTAACAGATAAAATATATTAAGGCTGCTGTACAAATTGCCTATGTCCACCTTCCACTTGACGATACTCCTGATCGGCGGTATGCTAGTCGTTCGTCATTTTGGGGGGGTGCTTCACAGGCTCGACTCGGGGCTCCGTACCGATCGGGAATGCTCCCGCTCCGGAATGTTTTCCCGCCCCTTTTTCCGTACCGAAAGTGAAGGTCCCATGAATCCCAGCGAAGTGCTGCGGATCGTCGACGCGATCCATCGCGACAAAAGAATCGATAAAGAAATCGTTTTCTCCGGCGTGGAAGCCGCGATTTTGACCGCTGCTCGAAAGCAGTACGGAGAGGAAGCGGATCTTACCGTTCATATCGACCGGACCACCGGTGAAATTTCCGGCGCCTTTAACGGTGAAGAGATTTCGCCGTCGGAAATGGCGGAACGAATCGGCGCGCAAAGCGCCAAGCAGGTGATGATCCAAAAGATTCGCGAAGCGGAGCGGGACGCGATCTACGAGGATTATCACGCCCAACTCGACCAGATGATCAGCGGCGTCGTCCAAAAAGGGGAGGGAAGCGCAACGGTCGTCGCGATCCCCAACGTCGAAGCGATTTTGCCCCGAGGGGAGAGGATTCCGGGCGAAAATCACCGCCCCAACGACCGGATCCGCGCGGTGATCGTCGAAGTGAAAAAATCCGGCAATCGCGTCAAGGTAATCCTGAGCCGTACGCGAACGTCGCTCGTCCGGCACCTTTTCGAGCAGGAAATCCCCGAAATCGCCGACGGTGTCATCGAGATCAAGGAAATTTCCCGCGAGCCGGGGTACCGGTCGAAAATCGCCGTTCACAGCAGCGATCAACGTGTCGATTGTGTCGGGGCCTGCGTCGGCGTTCGCGGAAGTCGCATCAAGAATGTCCTCGACGAACTCGGCAGCGAAAGAATTGACATCGTCCGATGGGACGACGATATGCAGGTCATGATCCCCAACGCCCTGCAACCGGCGGAAATCGAGGAGGTGATCCTTTGTTCCATGCTCGGCCGCGCGGTCGTTTTGGTCCGCCCGGATCAACGGTCGCTCGCGATCGGAAAGAAAGGGCAAAACGTTCGACTCGCAAGTCGGCTTTGCGGTTGGGACGTGGAAATCATGACCCGGGACGAGCTGGACGAGCAGCTTTCCCGCGTCCTGACCGGATTCGTCGAAATCGAAGGCGTCAGTCCCGAGTTGGCCGACCGGCTTGTCGGCGAGGGGTTCCTGTCGTTCGACGACTTGTCGGTGATCGAACCTTCCGACCTGATGGAAATCGGCGAACTGACCGAAGAGGAAGCCACGAAGATCATCGAACAAGCGGAAGTCTTGGCCGAACAGGAAGAGCTGGAATCCAAAAAAGCCAAACTCAATTATGAAAACGTCGAGGAGTAGATAGTAATTACTAATGACTAATTACTAATTACAGTTGGCAGCGTCAAAAGTAATTCGTAATTCGTAATTTGTAATTCATTAAACCCAGGAGGCGCTTTTTTTATGTAATAGATTTATCAACCGTCCGCATTAGCCTGAAAAGAGAGTACTTGAATTGTCTTCCATTCGCATCTACGCCTTAGCGAAGCAACTGAATGTCGATAGCAAGGATCTTATCGAAACTTGCAAAAAATTAGGGATCGAGGGAAAAGTTTCCGCGCTTGCCAGTTTATCGGAAGAGGAAGCGGATAAAGTGAAAGCCGCTCTCCAGGAGGAAACGCGCTCTTCCAAGGCCGCTTCGGCGGTCGCCGCCGCTCCTGTCCCCTTCCAGAGACCGTCTCTCGCTCCGCAATCGGGAAAAATTCCCGTCTTGAAGCAAACGGCTCCCCCCGCAAAACCGCAGCGTGCCAAAGCGGAAGAAGCCCCCCCGGCTCAGGAACCGGTTGCCGAACCCGAGGAAGAAGCGACTCTCCCACCGGAACCGGAAGCCGCTCCCGTTGCGGAAGTTGAAGTACCGGTACGGGAAACCGTGAAAACGCCGACCCCGGCCGAGAAAAAAACGGTCGAAAAATCGGTGCCGGTTTCGAAAGAACCGAAAGAAGACAAAAGACCCGCAGGACCGCTTTCGAGAAAGCTGGCTCCCTCCGTCAAGACGACTCCACTCGCCAAAAAACCGGTGATCGCACCCCCGGAACCGCTCGTGAGACCGGATCTGAGCCGAAAC
>JAVBTU010000022.1:0-2648 GCA_031556015.1 Thermoguttaceae bacterium | reverse complement strand
GGTTCACTTCGCCCCCAACGAATCGATGAAAGTCGACTGGGAAAAAATCGAAGCGATGATTGAGCCGGACAAACCGGAAGCGGGAAAGAAGGCCGCGCGGCGCGGGAACGGATTCACTCTCCGGCAGCGGTTATTGCTGCTCCTCTCTTTTTTTGCCGGACTCACCCTCGCGTTTCTGTTCGGGTAACCGGTCCAACAAAAGTACTCTCATGACAACAAAAATTCAATCCGGGCTCTCGGTCTGTCTGTCCGACATTCACTGCCCATTCCAAAACAAGACCGCCGTGAAACTGGTGGTCGAGTTCATCCGCGACCAGAAGCCGGGGCGCATCCCCCTGTTGGGTGACGCCTGTGATTTCTGGGCGCTGAGTCGATTCGATAAAGACCCGACGCGACGCCTGAATCTGCAGGAGGAACTCGATTCCGTGCGCGACTTGCTCACGTCGATCCGTGACGCCGCTCCCCGGGCTCAGATCATCTATTCCGAGGGAAATCACGAATATCGCTTGAAAAAGTATCTCATGTCGGAAGCGAAAGCGCTTGCGGGACTTCGGGCATTGTCGCTCGAAAAGCTGCTCGATTTCCAGACGCTTCGAATACGATTTCAGCCGCAAGACCGCCCGTACAGGATCGGACACTTGTTGTTCACGCACGGCCAATTCGTGAGCCGCTGGTCCGGCATGTCCGCGAAACGGCATTTCGAGCGATACGGCTGTTGCGTGATTCACGGGCATACACATCGGCTCGGAGCGTTTTACCACACCGACATCAACGATTGTTACGGGGCGTGGGAGACCGGATGTCTCTCGACGTTGACACCGGATTACATCACGGCTCCCGATTGGCAGAACGGGTTTTCGGTCATTCATCACAGCAAACGGTTTTTCAGCGTCGAACTGGTTGCGATTATCCACAATCGATTCGCGTTTCGAGGAAAAATCTTCGGCAAACAGCAGCCGGGCAAGTCCAATCTCGTGGAGGATTTGACATGAACTCTTTTCAATATGTCCGAATCGGCGATTGTACGATTTATCACGCCGACTGCTTGCAAGTGCTTCCAGAACTGGAAAAAGCCGATCTCGTGGTCACCGATCCCCCTTATGGTTGCGCGTACAAAACGAACCATCGCAAAATATCGAAAACGCCGGAGATGCTCGCTGGTGACGCCAAACCGAACCTCGCGTTCGTCAAACCGCTTGTCGATGCGGTCAAGCCGGATTCCGCTATTTATCTTTGCACTCGATTCGACGTTTTCGGGCAGTGGGAACAGGCTCTCAAAGATGCCGGAACCAAGATCAAGACGACCATCGTTTGGGACAAGCGGAACTGGACGGCCGGGGATTTGGCGGGCGACTACGGGAATCAAGTCGAATTGATTTTGTACGCCCATCTCGGACGGTCTCTGCTTCGGCAGGGGCGTCCTTCGAATCTTTGGTCGATCCCACGCGATCCCCCCGGTGAGCATCCGACACCGAAACCGGTCGAATTGTTTCGGCGTTGCATTCTCAACAGCAGCGACGTTGGTGACACCGTACTTGACCCGTTTTTGGGAAGCGGAACGACCGCCGTCGCCTGTCTTTTGACGGGACGCCGCTTTATCGGTTGCGAAATCGATAATCGCTATTTCGAGCTTTCCTGCAAGAGAATCGAAGCCGTCTATCGGGAAATCAAAGGCCAACTTCCGGGTTTCGTCGCTTAACCATGTCGCATGGTTTTTCCAACATTTTATTTGAACCCATAACGTTTTTTTACGAAAGGAAAATTATGACTTGCGAAGAATTGATTCAAAAATACAAGCCCATTGCGGAGTCTTGGAACGTCTTGAAAACCGACAGGGACCGCTGGAAGTATCTGCTCGAACATAAGGAGGAGTATACGCTGCTTTTGGACAATGACGCCACAATCGTTAATGTCCACATTCCAGACGAGGAAATGCAGGGAATCGATTACGACGATCTCGATGAACAACTCGACTGCGATTCATTCGATGACTATCTCGGTTGGGACGACGGCGTCGTGACGCTGCTTGAAGTGCTTGGTATCGACGGTTCGCCCTGCTGAACACGTACCGTTTGTCTTTTCCATTCGATAAACCTTCTTCATTATCACCATGCAAAAAACTTTCACGAAAGAGCAACTCGCCGCGAAACTCGACGGTTGGAAAAACCGGGACGCGTTCCCCATTGAACTACTCCAACTCGCCGAAACGAACCGGCTCGTTGTCGTTGCCGGGGGAAGCGACGACCTCGTTCTGTTATCCGGGGCAATCGACGACGAAGCCGACGCCTATGATGGCGGCACGGTCCTGCTGTGCCGGACGGGAATTCCGAGAAACCGATGCGAGGACGAAAACTGCCCCTACCATGCGGAGAATCTCAAGGAAGCCCTCAAATACGAGGCCGTGCGGGAAATCAAAGTGTTTTGGTGCGGCAAGTGTAAGCGGGAAAAAATGGACGCCGCGAAATACGCCTCACTTGGCAAACCGACATGGTGCTACGAAACGTCGATGCCGCATGCCGTGTTCGACATGTTCGATACTTCCGGCGACGAACGCGAATATTATTGTCGCGGTATCGTTATCGACCTCGACGAGGCTTGGCCGTACAAATCGTACACTGCGACCATGCTGGACGCCGTCGTCGTTCACT
>JAVBTU010000262.1:0-6227 GCA_031556015.1 Thermoguttaceae bacterium | reverse complement strand
ATTTCGTCCGTTGTTTCCGAAACCGTCGCCGCGACGGAGACGCCGGCGCTTTCCGTTTTCGAGACCGTTGCGGAGATTCGCCTGTTTTCCGTACTCGACCATCTGGACCGCCTGCAAAAGCAGATGCGGCTGCGATTGATGATCGATCTGGATCTCCCGGAAGAAAAACCGGTCGAACCTTCACCAGGGGCGGTCAACGACCGGGTTCTGAGCGACGCGTTTCTGTTCGATTCGTTGGAAACGTGGTGTTGACACCTTGCCGATTCGATTCAGCCGGTCTGCTTGATCCCGAGCGCCCGGGCGATTTGGCGGATCGCCTGGCGGATCCGGTCTTCTTTTTCCACCAGCGCGAGTCGTAAAAATCCTTCGCCGGCCGGTCCGAACGCGGCGCCGGGACTGACGACGACGTCCCCTTCCTTGAGCAGTTTCATCGCGAAGTCCATCGAACTCATTTGGACCGACCACGGCTTGGGAATCTGTTGCCAAACGAACATCGTCGCTTTCGGACGGACCACCGGCCAGCCGAGCCGGGCCAAACCGTCACACAAAACATCGCGGCGTTTTTGGTACACTTTCGCCTGATCCACGACCGCTTGGTCGCCGTCCCGGAGCGCGACGATCGCCGCGATTTGAACCGGTGCGAACGTTCCGTAATCGTAATAACTTTTGATCGTCGAAAGCGCCCGAATCATTTCCTTGTTGCCGCAGCAAAAACCGACGCGCCAACCGGCCATGCTGTACCCTTTGCTCATCGTGCTCAATTCGACGCCGACATCCATCGCGCCGGGCGTCGCGAGGAAACTCGGGGCCTGGTATCCGTTGAAACAAACGTCGGCGTACGCCATGTCGCTGATCACCATAAAGCCGTACTTTTTGGCGAGTTTGACGACGTCGACGAAAAAGTCCTTCTCGACGACCGGTGCCGTCGGGTTATGCGGATAGTTGACGACGAACACCTTCGGTTTCGGGTAAAGATGTTCGCAAGTGTACGCGACGTTGGACAGCAGTTTTTCCGGGTCCGTCACATCGAACAGCAACTCGTTCGCTCCGGCCAGCGCGACGGCGTACATGTGAGCCGGATACGACGGAGCGGGAACGATCACCGTATCACCGGCTCCGAGCAAAGCGAGACACATGTGGGAAAACCCTTCCTTGGACCCGAGACAGACGACCGCTTCGGTTTCCGGATCGAGCGGGATTCCGAACCGCTTTTGATACCTCAGACAGATTTCCCGACGGAGTTTGAGCATCCCTTTGGCGTGGGAATAGCCGTGCAGCTTCGGATCCCGGGCCGATTCGATCAACTTGTCGATCACGACATCGCTCGGCGGATCGGAAGGACTTCCCATACCAAGGTCGATCACGTCGTCCCCGGCGCGGCGTTTGGCGTATTTGAGATTGTTCAACTCCGCGAAAAGATACGGCGGAAGCCGCTGGACTCGCGAGGAAACGTTAATAGTGAACGGTTTTGCATTTTCGACCGGTTGGTCTTCCCGGACTTCTTCAATGGAATTCGGCATGGATGTGTGGGTAAATATCACTTTAGCTCAACTGTGCTAAAGTGTACCGTTCCGCGGGAAATCGTCAAGTGGAAAACCCATGAGGGACGCAACTCGCGCTGCATCATGTCCGTATTGTCAACGTTTGCGCAGGGCGTTCAGCCGAAGGCTACTCCACCTTATACCGAATTTTCCGAATTTTCGATTTGGGGAGTTTTTCGCCGAGTCGTGTCAGGATTTCTTTTTCGTGAAACGATAGTTCCTGGACGATCGCGGCGTGTTCGAGGCGGACTTCCAAAGTGCCCCGTTTGATCGCACCGGGAAAAGACGCGTTTTTGAGCGACTCGGGAAGCAGCGGCGCAACTGTTTCGTTCCACGCCAGAACCAGGGCGTCGTACTCCAACTGGCGATGAAACCCGTACCGCGCGAAAAGCTGCGGGAGAATCTCGGCGATACGCGTCGGACCGGAATTCGCTCCCTTTTCTTTTCGCGTCGTCCTTCGTTTTCCGGTCATCGATTTATTTTGCCTTGCGCGGCCGGAACGGTTTGGTCGGAATGGAGATCGATGAGGCCGGCGCGGAAGAAGTGCCGAAAACACGAAGATTGCGGGGCGTTACGAAGACGTCTCCGCCGTTCTCCAGGTGAAGATCGCTGTATTCCTGGTGTGAAATTTCAGCAACCAGAATGTCCTGCGTCTCCGTTTGCATTTCGACCCGAACCCGGGCGCCGGCGGAATGGATGCGGACGACGTTCGCCCGGATGCTCGAAGCGCCTTCTTCCGGGAGCAGCGAAAGGACCAAATCGTGCGGGCGGACGAAAACGGAAGCGAGTTCGTCGTCGACTTTCACCGACGAAAACGCGTCCAGATCGTACTCGTAGGACCCGATTTGAAGTTTCCCGCTTTCCAGACGCCCGCGAAACTGGTTCACCGAGCCGAGAAAGTGCATGACGAATTCGGTCGCCGGATTGTGGAACACGTCGTCCGGCGTTCCGACCTGTTCGATTTGACCGGCGTTCATCACGGCAACGCAGTCCGCCAGTTCAAGTGCTTCATCCTGATCGTGGGTCACGAATACGCTGGTCAGGTGAATTTCGTCGTGAAGTCGGCGGAGCCAGGAACGCAGCTCCTGGCGGACCTTCGCGTCGAGCGCCCCGAACGGTTCGTCGAGCAAAAGCACTTTCGGTTCGACGGCCAATGCGCGCGCCAAAGCGACCCGTTGCCGCTGTCCGCCGGAAAGTTGGTGGGGGAGCCGGTCCGAGAGATTGTCGAGCTGGATCAGGTGGAGCAATTCCATGACCTTTTCCCGAATCACCGCTTTGCTCGGACGGGTGCTGCGAGGGCGGATGCGCAGACCGAACGCGATGTTCTCGAACACCGACATGTGCCGAAAGAGCGCATAATGCTGAAAGACGAACCCGACGCCGCGATCCCCGACCCGTTGGGCCTCGACGTTTTCGCCGCCGAAAAGAATCTCGCCGTGCGGCGCCGAAGGGGCTTCCAGGCCGGCGATGATCCGCAGCAGCGTCGTTTTGCCGGAGCCGGAAGGGCCGAGCAGTGCGAACAGTTCGCCCGACCGAATGCGCAAACTCACGTCATTCAGCGCGTAAAACGAACCGAACTGCTTCGTTATATTTCTGACTTCGATTCCCATGGGAAAGCCCGGTTGGACATTAAAGGACGTCCTTGTCCGCCGATGGCTCACTTTGCCGTTTCTGCAAAGTTTGACACGAATTATAGAATTCTTCCTCCAAAAGACAACCGGCGGACTCGATTTCGTGTTGCACCTTGGGAGGGGAGTTCAACCAATATACGTTTCCCGACGCACTCGGAGGCCGAAAATCCTTCGAAAGAACGCGTTTTTTCCGGAATAATACTCGCCGATGTTCCGGGTCAGGCCGAAAAGGGGGATTACGAAGCATTGGAGTACGGCCATCCTGCCCGTATTTTTGGAGTACGGGCATCCTGCCCGTGACACAGGCTGGAAGCCTGTGCTCCAATTTCGACCAGTTTTTGGTCGAGGGACCTGTTTCAAAATCACACACCCGTTTGCAAAATGATACATTATTTTGCAGCATCAGGAAATCGCGGTTTCTCCAGCCCTTGGTTTTGCAGCGTCGAAAAATATTTTTCGTTTGGCACGAATGATGCATCTTATGTCTTCCGTTCCTGCGGTCGACGGGATTCGTTACAGAGGTTCACCCGACGGAGGCATTTGGCTCAAGGATTTTTTCGGAAAGCTGTTTATAAAAAAATTTTGGCCACTTTCGAAGAAAAACGCTTGACAATTATTTTGTTAGGAATAAAGTAGGATTAGTTGCATTTCGGGGCTAGCAGATCGGAGACTTTTCTTCATTCTCCTTTTCCGCCGACTGGATGACCGAAAATGACACGCTGATTCGAAAGAACCGGCCGTAAAGGGCCTCGCCGGTGGGTGAAATGTCGCTCAAAAAGCAAAATTCTCGTTTCTATTACGAAAGGAAAACAATGATGAAAAAAGTTATGTTCGCCTGCATCGCCGCCGCGATGCTGTTGGGTGTCGCCGCTACTGCCAAGGCGGAACTTAAGAAAGTTGAGTTATCCATTACTCCAAATAGCAAGTCCAACTTGGGCGAGTTTCCATGGAATCCAGAATATAATCCCGAAGATCCGGGATCTGGTGTGAAGCCAAGCTCGATTTGGGAAAACATTGCTGTTTACGCAGAGGACACAGCTGCTGGGCTGAAGCTTTCGTTTACAAATAGTTATAAAGAAGGCGTGTACAAAGAAGCAGGTGGCAGCGGTAAGTTTTTTGAAGCTCTCTTTTTCAATACGAGCTTGTTTTCAAGCATTGTAAGCGCCGAGTTGAACGGGAAAGCCGAACTTGCCAAAATCGATGGATTTAAAGTATCCGGCGCAAATAACCAGACAGAATTCAAGACTTTGGATATCGTTTTCGCATATGGAAACGACTATTCGTGGGATGATTTCGTAGATAGCTTGGATACGTCTTCCTATTTGAACATGGAGATGCATCTCGGAGGATTGGCGGGAAATGAGAGCTTGAAGTTCAAAATTGGCTTGGCGGGTCAAGGCGGATCTGGCGGTCCAGGTACCGTTCCTGAACCCGCGACGATGTTGCTGATCGGTTTGGGCATGGCGGGAGCGGGTCTTGCGGCACGTCGTCGTAAGAACAGCTAGATGAGTTTTTGCCGGTACACCGCGTGATCACGTCGGGACCGTCGCATAGACATCAAAACTCCCGGAGGGTATAATCTCTCCGGGAGTTTTTTTGTTGGCACAATAATCAGAGCCGCGCACGCAGTAAGCGGTGTTCGGGCCGATTCTGTCATAATGTTTTCACTCGCGTCAACCACAATACCGCTTACTTCGTGCGCGGCTCTGATTCGAAGGGCGACTGATCGGAAGTGCTTCAAAATGAAACACTAATTCTGCAATATGATACATTATTTTGCTGCACCTGCAAATCGCGGTTTCTCACCCCTCTTGTTTTACAGCGTCAAAAAAATAATTCCATTTGGCGCGATTATTGCTACGTCTTAGTCTTATCTTCGATATCCACCGATCGCTTTTCCGGAAACGACAAGGAGCGACCGTCTTGGGCCTCGTCGATTGGTTAAGTATCGTTTACGTAAGAAAATTCTCTTTCTACTTTTAGAAAAAGGAAACACCATGAGAAAAATGTTGCTGTCCGCGGCTTTCGTCTTTTGCGGTCAACTGGTATTTGCGGACCTCACTAACACGCAAAGGGCTGCTTATTATTTGGACAACCAAAATTCGCAGAGCTTGAAGATTAACGACGATAATGGAGCGAATCGCGAAAAAGTCTACACGTTGTTCAACAAGTATTTCGATTTGAAAGCGGGCAATAAAGACTATGTGACCAGCTCGAATCAACTTTATGACAAGAGGGGCGTAAGAGGTGATGACGGGAAGTTGGGAGATGTCACCTGGATATCTACCGGAGATTCGACCTTTTACGCGTCCGCCTTGAGCGCGGGGAACAAGAATACCCTTTCCATCATTGATCCTAAATCGAAGAATGTCCTCAAGGATTCTACGAACAAAGAATTATCTTGGCCGTTCGGGAGCGGTGAAAATCAAATTTTGGGTGACGGCCATTCCGGGCAAAAACTCAATGTCGGTAACAATACTCAATTTGAATGGAGCCTCACTTCCACGCCAGGTTCAGGCTCGGGTACGACCTGGTACTCCGACACGTACAAAAATGCGGACGGCATGATCCACATGATCGTGTTGGATGTTTCCGATCTGATGTTGAAAATGATCTCAGAGAAAAACGGTTGGGATGCTATCATTGGTGGCACGTATGAAATTTATGATGCGGGAGACGACACTTGGCATGACAGCGATGTCGGGAATTACCTTTGGGTCTGGGAGGATGAGGCAAAGACCAAAGGCGTGTGGAATGACTACTATGCCTACATGCTCTGCTGGGAAGACACTGCCGGTACATCCAGTGGGTGCGACTTTGACTACCAGGACATGGTTGCGATCATTTCGTTCATCCAACCGGCCTATGTCACTCCTTATACCCCCTCAAGTGCGACCCCTGAACCCGCGACGATGTTGCTGATCGGTTTGGGCATGGCGGGAGCGGGACTTGCGGCACGTCGTCGTAAGAACAGCTAGATGAGTTTTTGCCGGTACTCCGCGTGATCACGTCGGGACCGTCGCATAGACATCAAAACTCCCGGAGGGTATAATCT
>JAVBTU010000377.1:0-6198 GCA_031556015.1 Thermoguttaceae bacterium | reverse complement strand
GTATCGGCGAGGCGGTCGTTTTAAACGAGCGGGAACCGAACCTTCACCTGCTCTCCGCGGGCAATCTGGACGTTTCCCCTTACGAACTCCTGGGGGACGGGCGTTTCCGCGAACTTCTCGACACGCTTTCGACGCATTACTCGTTGATCCTGGTCGTTGTTCCCCCCGTTGCCCACGCGGCGGAATCGCTGATGATGGCCGCGAGCGTCGATTCGGTCATTCTCTGCGTTCGCCAGGGAGAAACCGTGTTGGCCGCGATGGAAGATGCGTTTCGCAAGCTTGTCACGACCGGCAGCCATGTCGACGGCGTCGTCGTTAAAGACATCCCTTACTCGCACATGGCCGGCAAAGACGGCGGTTTCGCCGACAAGATCGAACAGATCCGTCTGGCCCACCTGTTGAAACATTCCGATTCCTATTGATTCATCCCCCTCCTCTCCTGTCAGACGCAGCGGATTTCATTTAGCCTTACTCCCATGTCAACAACACGGACAAAGACGGAAACCGTACAAACCCCACCGCCTCCAAAGGATTTGTCGCGACGAATCGTCACCCAGGCCGGGCAATCCTATGTTTTTTCCTGGTCCTGGTTTTTCGGCGGTATCGTCGTACTAACGTTGATTTGCGCTTCCGTGTTCGGTATGCGCACGATCAACGTGTTCAACATGTCCAAACAGGTTGTCGACATTGCCAAAGGACTTGAGGAGGAAGGAAACACGAAAGGAGCGATCGACGTTCTCGCCGCTTTTTTGGCGTCACGGCCGAACAGCCCCGATGTCTGGGCGTATCAGTGCGACTTGTGGAGCGATCTGTACAAGTCGAAAAGCATGACGTCTTACGACATGTTGACCAAGGCGATCGATCGGCACAAGCAGGCCTTGGCGTATCTGCCCGATGATTCCTCGAAAGAAGTGCGGGCGCGGATATTGGAAATGGAATTGGAAGTGGCCAAGAGCAATCCCGGCAATTGGGCGATTACGATCGACAACGCCAGGGATACGCTGAAACTTTGGAACAACGATCCTTTGGCCATGAAAGTATTGGCCATGGGCGTTTTCAAGCAGTTCCTCACCGCCGGGCGGCGTCCGGCGCAGGAAGATTTGCCGTTGGACGATCTTTTACGCAACGCATGGGAACTTAACAAGAGCGATATCGACTTGTCCATTGATTACGCGACGTTCCTTCGCAATGTCAAACCGGATTGGCAAAACATCGTCAGTTCGAAAGTCCACGGCAAGGAAGCTTCGGAAAGAAATTTGGAAGCGGACGACATCGTCGACGTCATGGTCCGCAACAACGCGGATAACGCCGAGGCCTACCTTGCCCGCTACGAATACCATCTCGCCGCCAACGCGATCGATCTTTCCCGGCCCGACCTGGAACCGGATTTGGTGAAAGCTCTGGAACTGTCCCCGAACTCGACGCAGGCGCTCCAATCCGCGGGTCGACAAATGTTCATCAGCTCGCATTACGCCCAAGCCCAGGGAAAAACGAAGGAGGCGGAAGAGAACCGCGATAAGGCGCACGAATATTTTTCGAAAATGATCCAGGTCGATCCGACCGGACCGGAAGGATATATGTCCCTGGGAAAATGGTACATCGCGGCCGAACAGGTCGATAAAGCCCTGGAGGTGTGGAATGAAGGTCGGGCAAAGATCGGCTATGTTTCGCCGTATCTGGACGGGGAAATCGCCTACGTTTCGATCGACCAGAAATTGTACGATCAGGCGAAGACGATGATCGACGAAATCGAACAATTTTCCTTGCATTTCGCGTCCCGCAAACTGGGGGCGACGGGTATGAACCTGGTTCGTATCTACAGTCTTCTGCGTGGAAAGCTCTACATGGCGCAGCGGGATGACGCCGTGGCAAAGCGGGGGGAAGCTTTGCGTAAAATCGCCGAAGCGAAGGCCAAAGGTCAATCGGCGGATCCGACGTTGGAAAGACTCGTTCAGGAAAGCAGCGAGACGGCGGAGCGGTTACGAAACATGGCAGCCCAGGTGATTCATTCCCAGTTGACCGTTCTTTATGAAAAGGATTACGACCTCAGCGGAGGGACCGTTCTTTCTCGTCTGGAAGGAGAAGCCTACCTGACAAGCGGTCGACTGGAAGCGGAAATGCAGGCTTGGGAAAAAGCGGCGGAATATTATCAGAAGGCGAGAGTTTTTCCAAGCGTTGCTGCGCTGGCGACGATCCAGACGGCAAATGCGTTGGAGCGTTCGAATCGGCCGCAAGAATCCCTTGGAGTTTTACAAGACGGCGCAAGGCGTTTCCCCGACAATTCCGCTCTCCGTTTCTTGTACTTAAACGCCCTGTTTGCCCAGGAGCTTGCCAAACCGGAAGCCTCGACGCGGAATTACACGCTCCTGGAAAATGAACTGAACGACGTCGAACAATTCAAGGATAAACTGCCCCAGCCGTGGAAACTCGATACGATGCGTGTCCAGTTGCAGTACGTTCGAGGCGGCGGAACCCTGGCGGTTCAGAGAGAATGCCTTGCCCGACTCCGAGAGCTGGAGGGGGAAGACAAATACAAGGACGATCCTCTTTTCTTCGCGGACATCGCCTCTCAATACAGCTCCATGGGTTCCTTCGACGATTTCAGTCGTGTCGTCAACCGTGTTCGAGAGCTTCCCAAGGGGGAGTCGGTGTATTACCTTCTCCGAATTGACGACGCGAAGCGGCGTGAGGATTCCGCGACGGCTTTGCTTCTGGTTGATGAGGCCCTCACCAGCGTTGCCGACGCGGACAAAGAACGTTTCGCGAGAATGAAGAGCGTCTTGGAGAATCCCGAATTGGGCGGCGTTCCGGATCCCGATGAAGAGTTCGGACGTCTGAAAAATCTCTACGACGGCCATAATATCCACGACGCGCACACCTTTTTCGAGTTGGGGAACCTGGCCTTTTCCCGCGGCGAGGTGGAACTGGCGAAAAACATCGAGGACCGTCTCAAGCAAATCGAGGGGGAAAAAACGGGAACGCTTTGGCGTTATATGGCTGTTCGACGTTTGGTCAAGCAGTCCGAAGGGAACCCGAACAGCGAGTTGCTCAACAGCGCCCGCGCTTTCCAGCGGGACATCGCGGCCCTACGTCCGAACTGGGACATGACGTTCGTATTGAAAGCGGAAATCGAAAAAGAAACAGGCAATATCAACGAGGCCATTGTGGCCTATCAGGAGGCGATTGCCCGTGGTTGTCGACAACCGATGGTTTACCGCGATTTGATTTCGCTTTACTACCAGGTCGGTCGAGCCGACGACGGCGAAAAATTGCGTCGACTCGCCGGGAGCGTTTTCGGCCCCGGCTTCTTCGAGAGCGGCGACATGTTCCCGCCGCCGTATCAAGGGTATTACGAACAGATCTTCAAGGCGATCCAGGAAGGTAACATCGGTTCGGCGGACGATCTTGCCAACGCTTGCATCAAAAAGGCGCTCGAAAATAAAGAGCCGACGGACCGTATTTTGGATTTGAACACCCGGATTGGAAAATTGTTCATGGATTCATCCAATGCGGCCAGTGCCGAACGGTTTCTCGCGAAAGTCGCCGAACAGGGGGGAAAATTCATCTTCCCGCTTGCCGTCTGTTACATCAAAATGGAAAAGGTCGACGAAGCGTTCGAGCTGTTCGTTCGTGAACTTGAGAAACCGACCGTCGATCCGTCGGTGCTGACCTCGGTGCTGATTCTTTCGACGCAGGCGACTCCTTCGGAAGCGATCCAGCAAAAAATCGACCGCCAATTGGAGCGGCTTGAACCCGTGTTTACCGAGAAACTCGAGTTTTTGCTGCAATTGGGCGATTACTGGATCAATCGCAATCGGCTCGACCACGCGATTCCCATCTACCGCAAGGGATTGGAGATGGAGCCGAACAATTTGTTGATCCTGAACAATCTGGCGATGTTGCTCGCCGAAAGTGGACAGGGAGGGACGACGACGATCGCTCGCGGCACGTTCAATGCGAACGAAGCCAAACGGATTCAGTTGACCGATTCCCAGCCGAAAAAAACGTATATCCTTCGTTTCCCCAAGCCGGGAGCCGGTCAAGCCGCTCCCAATCCGGAAGATTTCCGTTTCCTTTCGGCTCCCCAGTAATCCATCCCGTTTCCTTTTGTAGCGGAGCGGAGACGGCTAGTGCCAAGTTAGCGAATTAACCTTCGAGAAAAACGAGTCCTTTTTGGTGCTTCAAAGTGATAAGTGAGAGGTGATAAGTGATAAAAATGCGAAAAAACAGGAATATCACTTATCACTTTACACCTATCACTTCTCCGGATTAACGTAGGCTATTTAAATAACTTTGTACTAGAAGTGCATTCCGTCGCGACTTGTCAACTTTTTCCTTTACATCCAAGTCCCTTTCGTTTACAATAGGGTGTAGGTTATTTGGTCGTGGGGCCCTCACGAAAAAGATTCATCGATTCCGGTATTATTTGATTGAGCCATGAAAAACAAAACTTTCAACAAAAAGCGAATCGTTCGTTTCGGTTTCGCGGGCGGGGCCCTTTCGATTTTAGCGCTCGTTTTTGGATGGGCCGCATACGCGAAACAGTCGGGTGCCCCGGTGGACTTGACCAGTTCGGCGAAAATCACGCCCACCGCAGACGGTTTTCAAGTCGATTTTCCCAGCCCGGTCAACTTGGGGGAAATCGTCTATGACGGCGATTATCAGGGCCCCTTTGAAGTTCAGTCTCCCGCTTCGGACGGTGCGACCCAGGAAGCGCTTGCGCTGATCGACAAAGCCTTGGAATCCAAACCGGACGAGCCGACGCTCTTGGATACGAAAGGGCTGATCCACCTGAAGAACGGTCGTCCCCAGGATGCGATTCCCCTCATGGAGCGAGCGGTCGAATTGTCCTGTGAGGGGCCCGTTTACGTCCTCCACTTGGCTTTTGCACAAATGAAAAATGGGGAAAACGATAAAGCCGTGCCGACATTTGAAAAAGTTCGTCCCGTCCTTATGACTCGAACGAACCTGCTCCTTCGCGACAACAAAGCGATGTTCGACGAAATGGAAATGAAACTTGGCGGACCGAGCCTGTAATCTTTTCGCCACGGTGTTTCCTTCGCTCCGGTGGAAAGCCGCCCTTTGACAACCCCGTATCCTTACTCCGAAAACGATGGCCGAACAACAAGGTACTAAAGTCAACCCGATGAATCAGGAACCGGGTTTGGACGACAGCATTATCAACGCGCACATTGTCGAACAGTCCGGTAGGGTCGAAATGGGGCCAATGCTCTTCGGTGTCGGTATCGTACTCGTCATAACGTTGTTGACGACCGTCGTCGCCGGTAGTAATTGGGGCCGCTGGGGGAATTATACGCAAGCGATGAAGGAAGCCGGTCTCGTGATTGAAAAGATTCCGCGCTCCTTCGATGATTGGGAAGCCGCGGCGGATGATGAGAAACTGGATCAGGCGTCCATCGAGCAATTGGAGTTGACCGATTACGTGGTCCGGAGATATACCAACAAGACGACAAACGAAACCGTTTCGCTGATTTTCATGGTCGGCAAATCGGGACGCTTGACGGTCCACACTCCCGTGATTTGTTTCGGGGGACGAAATTTCAAAATGGACTCCTCGCCGATTCCCGTTTCTTTCCCGGTCGAAGGAACCGATGAGAAGGACACGTTCAGCAAGATCGTTTTTAGAAATCAATCGGTCAACGGGGGAGCGAAACTTTTTTATTACGGTCTTTCGACCGGACATGATTGGGTTCCCATCACGGGATCGTCCCGCTCGGACTTTCAGAACTACCGTTTCTTGTACAAATTACAGGTCGAGGCTTATTCGAACGAAAGCAGCGTCGACGAAAATGACGTGATCGCCCGATTCTTGCGAGGATTCCTGCCGAAGATTCACGGCCTGTTGACCGAGTGCCGTTGATTTCCGTTTTTGGAGAGCGGTCGGGTTGTGTTTGCAACGTTCGTCGTTTTTGTCCCACCCGGGGATTACGACGGAGTACCGTCTTCATCCCCGGCTCTTATCAAGAGGTCATTTTGCGCAATTTTCGTCCATGATTTTACGTCTTCTTCAAAACCGGTTTCAAATTGCCCTTACTTCTTTCGTCGACGATCCGGCTCCGTACCTGGAGATGATTCGCCCGAGTCAGGATCCGAAGTTCGGCGATTACCAGGCGAATATGGCGATGCCGCTTGCGAAACGTCTCGGCAAACCACCCCGGGAAGTCGCGGCTCAAATCG
>JAVBTU010000235.1:0-2923 GCA_031556015.1 Thermoguttaceae bacterium | reverse complement strand
ATTCTCCGTTCCCACTCGATGAAAACCTCCTCGACTTCCGGCTCCGCTTTCCAGATCACCGGTTTGGCAAGCGGGTAGTCGTGCTTCGGTTCGGTTCCGGGGCAATCCGCGCCGCTTACATCTCTCGTTACCATGCGTATTCACCTGTCCGTTTTCGCCGTTCTTTTGAGCCTTTCGACGTCAGTTTTCGGACAGGATTCGAAGCCCGTCTTCAAGCCGGCCACCGCCGACGCTCTCGTCGGGGAACAATGCCTGTTGTTCGATTCGGAAACGTTCATGGGATGGAGGACCCAGAAGAACGGACCCTATGGCGGAGGGCGGTTTACGATTGAAGACGGCGCGATTTGCAGCGATCAGACCCATCCGGGGCTCATTTTGACGACGGGACAGTTCGCCGACTTCAGCCTCAGCTTCGAGATGCAGGCGGATAAGGAAACGGACGCCTTTCTCCTCCTGCGAACGTCGCCGAGCCCGAAAAATCTGGGAACTTCCTGCTACGCGATGGTTCTCTCCGCCTCTTCGACTCATCCGGACAGGAACGTCTGTTCGATGCTCGGACGGCGTATGGCCAGCTATAAACCGACGGACGAAGATCTCAAACCGAACCCGGACGGCTCCCTTCCTTGGCGCCGATTCGTCGTCTTTGCCAGTGAAAAAGACGTGAGAATCACCAGCGGTGCTTTCCTCAACAACGAGTGTTTCGATCCGCAAACCGTGCGACGCGGGTACATCGGGTTTCTCGTAACGAAAGGCAAAGCACGATTCCGTGACATCACCTGGGGGCTGACGCGGTCCCATCCCCTGTTCGATCCGAACGAGCCGAATTTACCCGCCTGGACGCGTCTTGAGGAAGAAAAAGGATTCGAAACCGAGGTGGACTATCCCGAGCTGGTGATCCGGGGAACCGGGACGTTGGAATCGAAGAAAGTGTACGACAATTTTATTGTGAAAGCCGAATTCAAATCGGTCGGCAGCGCGACATCCGCGGATTTGTTCTTCCGCTACCCGCCCGGCACCCCCGGGGGCGCGGGAGGGTACCGTTGTCCCTTGGTCGGCGGCGCTATGGAAAGCGGAGCCGCACCCGTTTTGGGGGACGTCACCGGCGGACTGTTTCTCCTGCATGACGCCAGAAACGTCGGTTTTGAAAACGAAGTTTGGAGTACACTGGTCGTCAAAGCGGTCGACGATCACATCCAAATCTGGGTCAACGGAATTCAAACGCTCGACTATTTCGACCGCCGTATCGGGGAAGGTCAGGGCGAAGTTTCTCCGCCCCAAAACGGAACATTCCTGATCCACGGCAGGTCCCTCGGGTCGTGCGTGAGATTCCGAAATATCATCGTCTCGCCCATTGCGAAACGCTGGGTCACGCTTGAAGAAGACTACGCGCTCCGGGAAGAACGCCATAAATCGTTGCGTCCCCCGAAACCGGCGCCGGATCAACGGCGATAAGCTTTCGCTCGCTTACGCTTCCCGCTCCGTATTATTTGTTATTCGTTCCCACTTTGGAGATCGCTCCGCGCATTTCGGTGTCGGCCTGGATGTTTTTCAGGCGGTAGTAGTCCATCAGGCCGAGCTTGCCGGTGTTGATCGCATCGCTGATCGCAACGGGAACCTCGGCTTCCGCTTCGACGACTTTTGCCCGGGCCGCTTCGATTTGAGCGATGTTTTCCTGCTCCTGCGCGACGGCCAAGGCCCGGCGTCCTTCCGCTTTCGCCCGGGCGACCTGCGTGTCCGCTTCCGCCTGGTCCGCTTGCAGCCTCGCCCCGATGTTGTCGCCGACGTCGATGTCCGCGATGTCGATCGACACGATTTCAAACGCCGTTTGCGAGTCGAGACGCCGTTCGAGTACCGTTTTGGAAATCCGGTCCGGATTTTCCAGCACCGCCCCGTGTGTTTCCGAAGAGCCGATCGCACTGACGATTCCCTCGCCGACCCGGGCGATGATCGTTTCTTCCGTCGCTCCGCCGATTAACTGCCGCAGATTCGCGCGAACGGTCACCCGGGCTTTCACTTTAAGCTGGATCCCGTTTTTCGCGACACCGTCGAGCGTCAAACGGCCTTTGGACGGCGTCGGGCAGTCGATCACTTTCGGATTGACGCTCGTTTGGACCGCTTCAAGCACGTTTCGACCGGCCAAATCGATCGCGGTCGCCAATTTGTAATCCAAGTCGATAATTTTCGCTTTACTCGCCGCGATCATCGCTTGAACGACCAAACCGACGCGACCCCCGGCCAGATAATGGGCCTCAAGCGACTTGGAAGGGATGTTCTCCAGCCCGGCTTTGACAGCCATGATTTTCGCTCGAACGATCACTTCCGGATCAACTTTCCGAAACGTCATTCCGAGCAAGTCAAGGATTCCGATCCCGGCTCCGGTCGTCACGGACTGGATCCATAGGCGGAAAAACTTGACGAAAATGCCGAAAATGACCAGAAAAACGACGCAAATCGCAATCGCGCCAATGATCATTAAAACACGCAACGGATCCGTTTGCTGTTGCTGGGCGAATAAAAACATGGTTGAGGAAAGCGGGTAAAATAATGGGGAGAACGCACCACATTTTTAGTAAAGCATATTCCGCCCGGCAAGTCAAGGAAAATGGGGAAGATTTTCATTTTTCCCGGATCGACCGGAGACTCCGCCGGGACGGCGGTAGTGTGAAAAGAGTGCAAAACCCGCTTGATCGACGGTTTTTTTGAAACAGGGGACGTGCGGGCGAGACGCCCACACTCCAAAAACACGCCTGCGATTTTATGCGTTACGAATTTCTTCGATCTGGGCGCAAAGTTCCTGATAATCTTCGCCGAGGTCGGCCTGATCCGGTACCACGACGTTCGCCGCTTTTTTGCAGACGTCCATCGCCGGGTCTTTCTTGCCGAGCGAGTCATAAACGACCGCGCGATTGCAGTACGACGAAAC
>JAVBTU010000486.1:0-7765 GCA_031556015.1 Thermoguttaceae bacterium | reverse complement strand
CTCGGACGTGTTCCCGGCGAAGACCCGCTGGAGAAACGATTCGCCGTGGACGCGGACGCATTGCTTGCGGCTGTACAGCGGCGTGTAGACGCAGTTGAGATGTTCTTTCTCCTTTCCGCGTTCTTTCTCGACTTTCAGGATCCCTTTGTCGACCAAGCGGGTCAACAGAGTTCGGACGGTTTGCGGCGTCCAACCGTTTTCGGGACAAACCGCTTCGACCGTTTCGTTGGCCGAAGCGCGTTTTTTTTCCCAGAGAAAGTGCATGATTTTCCATTCGGAATCGGAAATCTTTTCCGTTTTTTTCGATTCGGACATGTTTTTTTCAGCGAACAAAAAGAATGAGCGACAAGTGTAGTATGATATTTATACTACACCTGTCGCTCAATGTCAAGAGATGACTTTCTTTTTTCTACAAAACGAAGAAGACAATCAAAACGACTCCCGACCCCTTTTTTCCTCCAGGCAGGATAAAATCCTTTGCAGGACTTCCACGATCGTCGATCGGGGGTACGCGATGTTGAAGCGTTCGAAATTCTTGCCGTCCTCTCCGAAAACGGAGCCGCTCTCGAACATCACGGCGGCTTTTTGGCGGAAAAGCGTTTCCCGGTCCGATGGTGTCAAGCCAAGCGCGGAACAGTCGATCCATTGCAGGTAAGTCGCTTCCAACGGCGGGATTATCAGCTCCGGAAGCTCCGTTTGAACGAAGCGACGGATAAACGTATCGTTTTCCCGCACGTAGAGAAGCATTGCGTCGAACCACGGTTCGGCTTTTTCGTAGGCGGCAATACAAGCGGCGTAAGCGAACGCGTTGAGCGAATAGAAACCGCACGTGAGTCCCGACTCGAAGTACTGTTTCTTCATCCCGGGATTCTGGAAAACAAGATTGGAAACCTGCAGGCCCGCGATATTGAACGATTTCGACGGCGAAGTGCAAATGATCGAATTTCGGGTCAACCGCTCCGGGAGATTCGCGAAAACCGTATGCTTGTGCGGCGGAAAAACGAGGTCGAAATGAATCTCGTCGGAAACGACGAGGACCCCGTTTTTCTCGCAGATCGTCGCCAGACGCTCCAATTCCTCGTAAGACCAATCGCGTCCGACCGGATTGTGCGGACTGCACAGGATCAGCATTTTCACTTCCGGCGGGGCGGTTTTCCTGTCCAAGTCGACAAAATCGATCGTATAACGACCATTTTCGTAACGAAGCGGATTGGTGATCAGCGTCCGTCCGGTCGATCGGACGCACTTGAAAAACGGCGCATAAACCGGCGTTTGAATCACGACCCCGTCCCCCGGCTTCGTGAACGCGTAAAGGCAATAAAACAAAGCGGCGACCACGCCCGGCGCGATCGCGATTTGCTCTTCACGGACGTTCCAATCGTGTCGGCGCCGCATCCAGGAAACGACGGCGTCGTAATACGCGGGGGTCGCGACGGTGTATCCGAGTACGAGTCGGTCCGCGGCGTCGTGAAGCGCTTCGACGATTTCCGGAGCGGTCGGAAAATCCATGTCGGCCGTGGACACGGCGATTCCTTGTCCGGCTCGCTCGCCGAGCGCGGTTTTCATAATCTCCCATTTCGCGGAGCCTTGGGAGCGACGGTCGAGGATTCGGTCGAATTCGTACACGTGGGAAAGTTCCGTCGTTAACGGGTGATACAGTAAATCGCTTCGCGGCCCCGGATGTAAATTTTTCCGTCCACTGCGACCGGGGAAGAGAGGAACGTTCCTTCGAGTTTGTTTTGCGCAACTTGCTCGAATTCCTTGTCCGCTTTGACGATCGTGCAAAGTCCCTCGTTGTTCATGTAATAGACGTTCTTTCCGTCCGCCAAAAGGGACGGGAAGTACGTTCCGCCGGCCAGACGTTTTTCCCAGAAAACATCCCCCGTTTTCGCATCGGCGCAGGTCGCGATTCCGTTATCGTTCGTGAAGAAAAGGAGTCCGTTGCAGACGACCGGGCAGGAAACGTCCGGCGGATTCTTTTTGTGCGACCAGATCAGAGCCGATTCCGGCTGTTCGCCAAGCCCTTTCGGAGCGATGCAGCAAACCGGTTCCCGCTTGCCCCGAACGGCAAAGACCAAGCCGAGCGATTCACACGGAACCGGACTGGGAACGATCCGGTTTCCTTCAAGCCCTTTGTTCAACCACCAATACCGCTCGCCGGTTTTCGGATTGTAGGCGTCCAGCGTTTCACCGCCGAGAACGAGCAGTTCAACCCGGCCTTCGTGATTCCAGAGAACCGGCGAGGTGTACGCGTCGTTGTACTCATCGTTCGATTTCGTGTTCCGAATCACTTTCCACACCTGCTTGCCGGTCGTTTTGTCAAAAGCGACGAGATAACTGTCGACCGGTTTCTTTTCGGGCAAATCGCGAAGATCGTCCTGCATGACCGGAACGATCACGAGATTGTCGTAAAGCAGCGGCGTATTGGCGTGGCCCCACCAGATCATGAAACCGCCGAACTCTTCCTGCAAATTCGTTTTCCAGAGGAGATTTCCGTCCCAATCGAATCCGGCCAAATCGCCGGTCCCGAAATGAGCGACGACCGTTTCGGAATCCGCGACGACCGACGGGGACGCGAGGTTTTGGTAATCGTTGAACTTGTGCCAGCCGCGAAATTCCATTCCGTCCCGATGTCGCGGCGTCGTCAGATCGTCGGCGATTTCCCGGGTCCAGACGATTTTCCCGTCGGCTTTGTTGAGTCGAATCAAAACAAGCCGATCCTCGTTTTCGTGGGTCGTCAAGAATATCGTATCGCCGACGACGATCGGCGTGCCGTTGCCCCAAGGCGGGAGTTCCGTTTTCCAAAGAATTCCTTCGGTTTCGCTCCAATGCGTCGGCAGATCCCCGGTCGCGTTTCCGCTCCAGGTCGGGCCGCGCCAATTCGCCCAATCGGCGGCGAACAGCGTCTTTTCAAGCGGAGCCAAGAGCAGGCAAAGCAACACGAGTTTGGTCGGGAATCTCATAACGAAGAACGAATCAAAGGGCTGGGATTTGTCAAAACGGGAAAACCACTGGGAAACGAAGGATTCTAGCGTATTTCGATGTTCAAGTCCAGCAATGCGGATAGTTCTCTTGTACTCCCATTCGGAGACTGGATTACCGGGAGAAAATGAGTTATAATACCCAAGTGGGGAAGTGATCGATTCTTTGCGACGTCCCCCGCAGCTGAGGTACGCACTGGGGTGAATCAAGAAACGAGGGTGAGGTGATGGCAATGCAATGTTTCGTCGACAAAAATAGAGTCTGGAACTTGTGGAGAGTATTCTTTTTCGTCTTTCCGGTTTTCTTCGCGTTGGCCGTTTTTCCGGGACGTCTTTCCGCCGCGGACGAAGCGCCCTCCGCCGAAGAAGCCGTTGCCGAAGGGGGAGGAGAACAGGTTGTACGCGATGAACCGGTGCCGCCGCTGGATCGTTGGAACGATCCGTTCGCGATTTCCATGAAAGATCATATCGGGGGAAAATCTCCCGAAGTCGCCGGGAATCTTATCGTCGACGAATTGATCAACGCCGCCAAGGAATTTGCCGAATTGGCGAAAACGACCAAGCCGGACTTTCCGAGCTATTCGGAGAATATGGTCCCGATGGCCCGGGCACAGTTGAAAATTCGCGTTCTCATGGAAACGGCGAAATTCCTCGCCTCGAAACTCCCGGACGACCAGCAAACCCAATGGAAAGCGGCCGCGAAAGAACGTTTCGGTCCGGTGTTGACGGAAACGGACATCGCCTTGAGCAGTCAGTCCATGCTGCGAGCTTCCCGGGAAATCGCGAGCCTCGCACTCGATTTCAGTACGCCTTACGTCGATTCCGAGGAGTTGTACCAAAAAACGGTCGCGGAATTCGCCCCGCCGAAACAGGATTCGACCCGCCCCTCCTCCACCGGAGGCCCCATGGGACCGCCGAGTATGTACGCGGGAAGCAGCATGGGCGGGGGCGGCAATTTGCAATCCGTGTGCAAGAATTTTTTAACGGCCTACAAACCGGGGCCGGTGGACGACGGCAAAATGGAAAGTCTCGTCAACGCGCTGATCGCCCCGGGGCGGACGAATTTGCAAGGTTACGTTCCGAAAAAGCAGGGACAAGGAAGTGGAACGTCGATATCGGATTATTCCCGTACCACGGCGGGAACGACGCAACCGCAAAGAACCGGCGGGCTCGTCCTCGGCGGTGTGGTGGGACAACAGGGCAACATCACCCGGGACGATTTGGACGAGCCGGTCCGTCAAAGTATCGCGTTCGCCCTGAAATCGATGCTTCGTGAGGAGAATACGAAAATCGGTGCGAAAATCGCGACGGCCTACTGCGCGTTCGCGGTCGAGGATTACGTTCCCGAGGTCGCCCTGTTCCTGGACCGGGCGGACAAGACGATTAAGGAAAAAGATCTCGACATGCTGATCTCGTTTCCCATTGAGGCGGATTACGCCAACGATCCCCGGGTCGATTTCCTGCTGGTCCAAACTTTATTTTCGATTTCTCCCGGCATATCGAGCCAGCCCGTCGTTCTCACCGCGTTCGACCTCGCTCCGGGAGCGTCTCGTTTCCTCGTCGCCGGATTGGAGCGTACGAAAGCGATTCGGGACATGGTTCTTGTCATTCTCTTCGAGATCGGCGACGGTGATTCCGCGGTTCACGTTGCGAAACTCCTCGGCGACAAGACATTACCGCCGGATTATCGAAAGAGTATTATTTCGATCCTCGGTCAAACGGGCGACCAGCGAATCGGGACGGCAATACTCAAATGCCTGCCGGACCCGGATCTCCAGGAAAGCGCCAAAGAGGGCCTCATTCGGGTCGGTTCGCCGGCCGAGAGTGCCGTGATGACGATTTTCAACGCGAAAAAACCGGAATTCGATCGGATCGCACTGGAAATTCTCGCAAAGATCGGATCGTGGAAATCGTTGAGCAAACTCGGTGCCCAGTTGGCATTGTATGCCGAATCCAAAACGCGGGAAGAAGCGGCCCGGGCGGAAGAAAAGCCGAAACTGATTCTCGAATCCAAAGATCAAAACGAATTGATCCAGCTCACGATCGAAACCGGAACAAAAATCGTCGCTCGAATGACCGGAACCCCCGAGCCCGATTTCAAGAAAAAGACGACCGGTACTTCCGGCTCAAGCATGACCGGTTACGGCCCTCCGAGTTCCGGCATGATGCCCACACCGAGCAGCTCCGGTATGATGCCCACACCGAGCAGTTCCGGAATGATGCCCACGCCGAGCAGTTCCGGGTACTCCTCCGGCGGGATGTCCTACTACGGCTCGAGCGGCACCAAAGTCGTGGATTTCAAATCCCCGAGGACTCTCGTGAAAAAGGGGGAAATGAGTCCCGGAAATGCGCCGGTTAACTGGATGCGAGGGCTTGCCATTGCGGGAGCGAATAAGTATGAAGAGATCGCCAGGGTCCTCGGTCGGGTCTCCAATTACGATACCGGGAGAAAAGCGGGCGACGAAATGCGCTCCCTCGATTGGGCTCGCGACTACTTCCTCATCGCCGGGTTGCAGGTGAAAAACTACTGCATGCCGCTTTTGGAATCGGATGCGAGAAAATCGATCGAAGGTTCGCTGACTCGGATCGCCAATCGTTACGACAAAGTCAAGCAAGAGATGAACCGAATTAAGAGAACCAACAGCCCCAAAGAGGGGTTTGAAGACGGTTTCTCCCCCAAAACCAAAGTTCCCGGTTTGGGAACCGGCATGTAGCAACCCACTGCGGCGCCGACGTTTCCGTTGCTTTTTTGCGGAAGACGATACAATTCCAACAGTAATAGGGGAATCATGTTTTTTTTATGAGGCGCTGTCATGTTGGTTCTTTCACGCAAGGAGAGCGAGAAGATCCTCGTTGGAGAAAATGTCCGAATCACCATCATCCGGGTGACGCCGAAATCGGTACGCATCGGGATCGAAGCCCCGGCCAACATGTCGATCCTCCGGGAGGAGTTGCAGACTGAGAATCGCGGGCTCGTTTCCGGCCCCCATAGCGGTGTACCGGCTAAAAGAGAGAAAGCGGTTTTGTAGAGCGAAATAAGTCTTTTTTCGTTTCACCGAATGTCCAATATCGCACAACGGCTCGTCGACTACGCCCGGCAGGAGCCGAACGCCGTCGCGATCATCGAGCCGAATCCAAAGCGTACACCGACCGACCGGAGAACCTATCGAACGATCACGTTCGCCGATCTGGACCGCGACAGCGATCGAATTGCGGCGGCTTTGGTCCGCTCCGGCGTGCAGCCGGGCATGAGAATCGCCCTGATGGTTCGACAAGGGATTGATTTCATTGCGCTCGTGTTCGGGGTGTTCAAGTCCGGCGCAACGCTTGTTTTAATCGACCCGGGCATGGGAATGAAGCAGATGCTCCAATGCCTCGACGAGGTCCGGCTCGACGGTTTCGCCGCGATTCCTCAGGTTCACGCCGTCCGTTGCATGCTGCAACGACTGGGACGATTCCCGCAAGCGAAACATAATCTCACGGTCGGACGCCGTTGGTTCTGGGGCGGGCTTTCGCTCGCGGAAATCCGAAAGTGGCCCGACGACGAACCGGTCATGGTACCACGCGGGCCGGACGATCCGTCGGCGATCATCTTCACCAGCGGCAGCACCGGCATCGCCAAGGGGGTATTGTTCACGCACGGCATTTTCCAGACGCAGGTCGAAGAGATTCAACGTCGCTTGAACATCCAGCCGGGGGACATCGACTTGGCGGGCTTTCCGTTTTTCGGGCTCTTTAACGCCGCGATGGGGGTTACGGCGGTAATTCCCGACATGGATTCGACGCGACCGGCTTGTGTCGATCCTCGCAACATTCTCGAAGCGTTCCGTGATTGGAAAATCAACCAATCGTTCGGTTCCCCCGCCCTGTGGAATCGGGCCGTCGAATTTTGCGAGCAGAATCCGAAGGAAGCGGAATCGCTCGCGACGTTGCGTCGGGTCGTCTCCGCCGGGGCGCCGGTTTCCGTGAAACTGCTGGACCGATTGAAACGCGTTCTCCCGCCGGACGCCGAAGTTTATACGCCGTACGGGGCAACCGAAGCGCTCCCCGTTGCGATGATTTCCGCATCTGAAGTGCTCGGCGAAACCGCCGCGAAAACAGAAATCGGGGCTGGAATCTGTGTTGGAACGCGATTCGGAACCGTTCGCTGGAAGATCATTGCGATCACGGACGAACCGATCCCGACGCTGGAACAAGCCACGGAATGTGAACGTGGCAAAATCGGGGAGCTTGCCGTGTCCGGGCCGCAGGTCACGACGCAATACGTCACCCGTACCGAAGCGAACGCTTACGCGAAAATGCGAGACGCCGACGGAAACACCTGGCATCGCATGGGAGATGTCGGATATTTGGACGAAAAGGATCGATTCTGGTTCTGCGGTCGCAAAGCGCATCGGGTCGAAACCGAAAACGGGCCGCTCTTTTCGATTCCGTGCGAATCGATTTTCAATCGGCATCCGAAGGTTTTCCGATCCGCGCTGGTCGGAACCCCGGACGGGAAATGGAAGAAACCGGCAATGTTTATCGAACTGAAGCCGGGAATCGAGCCGTCGGAAGAATTACTGCGGGAACTGAAGACGCTTGCGTCAGAGAATCCGCTCACTCAAAGAATCGAGCGGATCCTGTTTCATCCCGCGTTTCCGGTCGACGTTCGGCACAACGCGAAAATCAACCGGGAAAAACTCGCCGAATCGTTGAACAAATAAAACGAGCCGGGATCTGTGATCCCGACTTTTTCACCCCTTAAGTTCGTTCCGTAAAAACATTCACCCGGCGACCGCTTT
>JAVBTU010000285.1:0-4125 GCA_031556015.1 Thermoguttaceae bacterium | reverse complement strand
TTTTCGTTCACGATTCCGTTCGGAAAAGTCGAGAAAACGGAAGCGAATTCGCCCGAGACGAATTTTTCGCTGGAAGGGATGCGAGTGCTGATCGTCGACGACAATCCGATGTTGTGCGAGTCGCTGGCGACGCAACTTCGCGGCTGGAAAATGTGTCCGGAAATTCTCCGCGATCCGCAACGGGTGCTCGATTATCTGAGAAAGGCGAAACGGCAAAACGAATCCGTACGACTTTTGATCGTCGACGAGGAGTTCGATGGAACGAACGGTTTCGCAATATTGGAACGAATTTGCAGCGACTCGGAACTGGAACATCCTCCGGCGATTCTTTTATTGCCGACAAATCATATCAACGATCTTCCCGATTCGGATCAGACCGGATGGAACGTCGTTTATAAGCCCGTTTCCTTTACGTCGTTACATGAAACGATCATCAACGGATTGTTCGGCGATCAAGCCGCGGAGTGTTTGGAAAAGAGACAAGAAGCGAAACAGCAAAACGACTTTGCCTCTTCGAAGTCTCGCGGCATCAGAATTCTCGTTGCCGAAGACAACGTGGTCAATCAAATCGTGATCGGCGAAATGCTCAAGGCGAACGGTTACGACGTCGACGTCGTGCCCAACGGTCGCGAAGCGGTCGATTCGGTCAAGAGCCGCAACTACGACGCCGTGCTGATGGACTGCCAGATGCCGGAAATGGACGGCTACGAAGCGACTCGAATCATCCGTCACGAAGAAGTGAGTCGCTTGCCGATCATCGCGCTGACCGCCAACGCCAACGCCGATGATTGTCAGCGTTGCCTTGAATCCGGTATGGACGCTTATTGCGGCAAACCGATCGATCCGGCCGTATTGTTCGGCACTCTGGATCGTGTGTTGGCGTCAAAAAAAATGACGGCGAGTTATTATTGACTTTCATTCGAAGGAGAAAATACCATGTTGACACTACATCGCAACCCGAGAGAACCGTGTGTACTTCGCATGATTCACATGAAAATGGGCGTGACAAGATTAAAACACCTTCCCCTCAGTTGGCAGGAATTGGAAAGGACTTCGTCGCCGTTCATGATCCGGATCATCGAACGTGATCAGGCCGACCGTGTCGTTGAAAACTTGCAGGGACTGGCCGGCCTGAAAGAACTTGACGCCTCCGGCACGGATTTGACCGATGCGGGAATGGAGCACGTCAAAAAAATCTCCGGCTTGAATACGCTGAATCTTGCGAGAACGGCGATTTCGGACGAGGGGCTGCTCCAATTGGAGCACTTGCCCCACCTGCAATCGTTGGATTTGGCGGAAACAGGCGTCACCGATCAAGGATTGACGAATGTACGTCACTTGACGGAGTTGGTCATGCTGAACCTTTCGAGAACGATTGTGAGCGACGATTGTTTGATCCACGTCAAGGAATTATCGAAACTGGAATGGTTGTCGCTGCGGGAATGCGAGGAAATCACCGACGAAGGGCTTGTCCATTTGAAGCAGCTCCCGAAGCTGGAATGGCTCGCTCTTTGGGGCTGTTACCGAATTACGAAAATCGGCCTGGCCCACGTCGAACATGTTCAAAATTTGAGATACTGATACTATTCGAAAGCCGTCCCTGGAGCGGGACCCGGCCAACACGCATTGTGTTGCAAACACCGGTTGAAACCAGATCCTTCGGAGTTCCTCAAGAATGACAAAACCAGCAGGAAATTTTCTGGCGAAGCCTTATTTCTTCTCGACAGTACTCCAGAGGTTCCCCTCGGCAAGCCGGGTTTGGATTCGGTCGCCGGGCCGCACTTGGGTTTCGGAGCGGACCACGGTTCCGTCGGCGGCTTGCGTCAAACTGTAGCCGCGTCCCAGCACGGCCAGCGGGCTGAGCGCTTCGAGCGTCGCGGTGATCTTCGCGATTCTCATATGGTCGTTCTCCAGAACGCGATCCACGGCTCGATCCAGATTTTGCTCCAGTAAATCGACCGTTTTACAGCGGTCTTCGACCAGTCGCAGCGGTCTGAGAAAAACCGGATGATTCGCGTATCCCCGCAACCTTTCGTCCGCCAAGCGAATCCGTTTCAGGAGCGAATCTTCCAAAAGTCGCCGCGTCTGCAAAAGCCGGTCGTAAAGCCTTGCGTCTTCCGGAGCGATCCGTTCGGCCGCTTCGCTGGGGGTCAACGCCCGCAGGTCGGCGGCCAAATCGCACAGGGAAACGTCCACTTCATGTCCCACGGCGGAAATCGTCGGCAATTTCGACGCCGCGACCGCTCGAACGAGCGGTTCTTCGTTGAACGCCCAGAGATCCTCGACGCTCCCCCCGCCGCGCGTGACGACAATGCAGTCGGCAAACGAAGCGTCCGCTTGGACGAGGCGATTGACCTGTTCGATTGCTGCCGCGATTTCCTTCGCGGCCCCGTCCCCTTGGACTTTGACCGGGATGATCCGTACGTTGACCCGTTTGGTACGCCGACCGAGAACCTGCAGGAAATCCCGCAGCGCCGCGCCCGAAGGGCTGGTGATCACGGCAACGGTCGCGATCGAAGCCGGGATCGGTCGCTTTTTGCGCGGGTCGAACAGCCCCTCGGCGTCCAATTTCGCGTGCAGTTGTCGGAACGCCAATTCCAAAGCACCGATCCCTTTCGGTTCCAGGGACGTGATGATCATCTGGTACTTTCCGTGCGGCGGATAGACTTCCAGCCGACCGCGGCAGACGATTTCCATACCGTCTTTCAGATCGAAACGCACTTTCGACATCACCGATTTCCACACGGCGCACGGAAGCTGCGCGCCGTCGTCCTTGAGTGTCAGGTAGGCGTGTCCGGAACGCGGTTTGCTCAGATTCGAGATTTCCCCGACGACCCAGACTTCGGAAAAAACTTCTTCGAGAATCCCTTTGACGTGAAACGTGAGTTCGGAAATCGAAAGCGGTTGCGTTTGCACCGCGAGAGGTTCCCGCTTCGCGACGGGAGGCTCGACGACCGTTTCCGATTCCACGGCGACCGCTTCCGCGACAGGAGCGGACTCGAGCGTTTTTTTCCGGCTCCTTTTGACCCGCTTCGGCTTCACGACCGGTTCCGGTCGCGGTTCCTCTTTTTCGTCGAGATAATCGAATAAAGACACTTTGATGATCGCTCCAACAGCAAACGCCCGCACATTTCGTCGAGGGGTATTGCGGGAAAAAAGAAGCGGCGACCGCCGACGTCAACCGGCGGATCGTGGGACAATGTGATTTTTCAAGACTTCTACCACTTGTAGGCGACTTTCGGTCTTGAGCCTTCCAGGGAGTCGGCGAGCCGATTCAAGGCTTCCGTTTCGATTTGACGAACTCGTTCCCGGGTCAGACCGAGTGTTTCTCCGATTTCCTTGAGCGTCTGTGGTTCGTATTCGCCGAGCCCGAACCGCATCCGCAGAACCGCCGATTCCCGCGAATCCATCTGGTCGAGCTGCTCCAGCACGAATGAAAGATTATCGTTTTCCAAAAGCTCTTCGTCGGGGCTGCGTGAACGGTCGTCCATGATCATTTCCCCGAGCGACCAGCCGATGTCCGACTGATCCGTTTGCGGCGTCAGGTTATAGATGAGAATCGCCTTTTTAATGATCGGGAGCTTTTTACGGGGTAAACCGAGGACCCGGGCGACCTCTTCCGGCGTCGGATTGCGGCCGAGTTCGTCGGAAAGCCGGTTGCTCGCGCGACGCCATTTGGACAGAAGCTCGACCATGTACGCCGGAATACGGATCGCTTTGGCCGAATTGATCAGCGCCCGCTTGATCGACTGCTTGATCCAATAGCTCGCGTAAGTCGAAAACCGCGTCCCCATACCGGGATCGAACCCTTCCACCGCGCGCAGGAGTCCGAGGTTCCCCTCTTCGATCAAATCCTGGAGGCCCAATCCTTTGCCGGTATAACCCCGCGCAATGTTGACGACGAGCCGGAGATTGGCGCGAACCATCTTGTCGCGAGCTTCCATGTCCCCCTCGCCGATCGCGAGGGCGAGCTTTTGCTCCTCCTTCGCCGTGAGCAGAGCGGTTTCGTTGATCTCACGAAGATACGTCTCCAACGGCGACTGAACCGCGGAAGATGTGGAAGGCTCATTGTAAATCAGCATTTCGTTCATTTTCGTCAATTTCTCGTAATCTTAGTGGGCTGTA
>JAVBTU010000001.1:0-5852 GCA_031556015.1 Thermoguttaceae bacterium | reverse complement strand
GGTTCCAGTAGGCCCGCTCGACGTCGTACACGAGATTGCGTGTCGCGATTTCGAAGTCGGCCAAGGTGGAGTCCGTATTGATACGAGCGATCGAAACACCGTTGGAGAAGCCCGGAATCGCTCCCGGTCCCGCAATCCGGTTGAACTGAACGCCGCGACCTTGCAGCAACGGTTGCGAGAATCCGCCTTCCAGATACGCCGCCCACTGCGGGTTCGTGTATCGGGAGCTTCCCGTTCCGTCGTAGTAGTTGTTCCCGTTGGTTACGAAGAACGTACCACCGGTCGCGGTCGTTTTCTGGATGCTCGTTTGGAAAGTCCCCACATCGTTCGTCGCCACATCGGCCGCTTTCAGAGCTCCGCGATCCTCATACGACCAACCGAGGGTCGATTTGAGCTGGGCGTCGAACGCCGACAGGGCCGCTTCCACACCGTATCGCGGGTCGCTTTCGACCAAGGCGACGTCGTAAACGGTTGCGACCGAGTTCGGAGCGCTGAGCAGCGATTGCGGAGTTCCTTGAACCCCGGACGAACTGAAGCCGACTCCGCTGAGCGTTCGTAAAATTCGGCTGTTTTGCATCGTGATGCAAAGCGCTTCTTCCAGCGAAATGTCGTATATTTCCCGCTTGACGTCCGGATTGGCGACCGTAAACGGCTCCATGGCTCCGAGAACTTCCTGGGAGGTTTCGACATGCGTGTCCGGATACTCGATCCGGGTCGCGTTTTGAATGTAATGTTTGTCGACCTGCCCTTTCGAGGTCAGGTACACCGGGTGCGCAGGACCGCAACCGACGACGCCGGCAAGCAATATGCCGACGATTAGTTGTTGAATCCGTTGTCGTCCACTCATCAGACTACTTCCTTGTGCTAGTAAGGGTATTGGAAAGAGTCGATTTTCTTCCTTGAAAAAAAGTAGACCCGGTCTGTCTTCTTCGTTGGGTTGAAAAAGGGTTGGTAAATGAGAAGTAAAATGTTTACTTCCCGACGTAACTTTATCTAAACAATGTAATTGATAAAAACACTTCTATCCGTAAAGTTTCTATCGTCGGCAAACTTGACTTAGATTAGTAAATCGAGTCATTTTTTCGATTTCACTTTATCCTGAAAGTTTCTTTTATCGGAAAACACAGCTTAATTTTTGTAAATTTTCTGTTTTGCTTATTTTGACCTTTTTGCAAATTCCTGTAAGGCTTCAGGCTTCTGCTCATCACATGTTATTCTGAAGCCTATTGTGGTGAATTTGGTTTGGTCTCTGGTTAATTCGCATCGCTCCGTTAGCGCCGGGGCTTGCCCCGGGCTGGACTGCGAGGACGGCTTCACTTGAGGGTGTTTGGTGGGACGAAACATTTCACATCACAAACGCGGGGCAAGCCCCGCCGCTAACGGCACATAATATCAAGTCAAAAAGCCTGAAGCCTCTCTCTATTCACTGGTTTAAATCCACCGTCAAAAGCCCGTCGATCACCGCTTTGGAAACGGCGAGGTCCCGCAGGTTTTGTATGTAAAGCTGTTGCGATTCAATGTAATTCTGCTGGATGTGGAGGAGTTCGAGGTAGGAGAATTCTCCCTGTTTGTATCCCTTGGTGGACAGATCGAGGTTCATCTTCGTGTCCGGCAAAATCGTTTGCCGGTAGGTGTCCACGGACTGCTTTGCGTTGACGTATTGGTTGTACACGGCCGACAGCCTCTCTTTCAAACGGAGTTTGACCGCTTCGACTTCGGAATTCGCCGCGGACAGGTCCGCCGTCGATCGGAGGATGTTCCCCTGGTTCCGATTCCGGATTTGCAGGGGGACGGCAACGCCGACCGTTCCGTAGGAGTTGTTCGATCTCGTATCGTATCCCATCAGCGCGCCGACGGTGAAGTTCGGCTTCCGCTCCGCTTTTTCCCGCTGCATCACGGCACCGGCCAAAACGACGTTGTTTTTCGCCAACTGCAAGTCCGGATTCAAAGCCAAAAGGTTCGACCAAGCGGTTTCCCATTGGATTTCCCCGTCGGCTTCCTCGAGCGGATCGGAAATTTGATGCCGCGGGTAATCGGGAATGCCGAGCGCCATGGTCAATCTCCGCCAGCAGAGTGCTTCGTCGTTGATCGACTTATTCAGGGTCAGGTTCGTTTCGTTCCGCGAAGTGCGCGCCTGGACGACATCGACGAGTGAAACTTCCTTGACTTCGTGCATTTTTTCGGCGGTCTGCGCCGACTCTTCCCGGAGCTTCAAAAGCTGCTGCTGGAGAGCAACGTACTTTTGGGCTGCGAGGAGTTCGTAGGCCCGAATCTTTACCATGCAAGTCAGTGATAAACTCTCGGCCGCCAGTTGTTTCTGGGAAATATCCCATTCGGTTTTCGCGACCCTTTGGGAATGTCGTATTTTCCCGTTGGTGACGATTTCCTGCGAAATCCCGACCTCCTGTTGTCCCCATTTGTGTTCGTTTCCGAGTTCAATGAGGTCGACATTCAATTCCGGGTTCGGCCCGAGACCGCTTTGGATCCAACCGCCTTGGGCGGAACGGACTTTATATTGCAACTTGGACAATTCCGGATGAACGGAAATCGCCAGATTCTGGAGTTCTTCGATGCTGATTCGCTGCTCGTCGACCTCCGGCTGCCGCAAACCGCTGGGAATCGGGGCAGCCACAGGAGCTTGGGCCAGCACGACCAGCGGTGCAATCAGCACGATCAGCAGAGAACGACACGTTGTAATCATTGAAGCACTTTTTGTAGGAGTAATTCCTAATCCGGTTAGGAGCATTGAAATTACTACAGCAATCATTTCAGCGTTTTTCCGAAGGACGCTTTTTTTCGCTATTAGTGGATCGTCCCCTCTTTGAGGAAATTACAGAATTTTGATTGCTCTCGCTACTTCGCGAATAACTCCGGAAACTCCTATCTTCCGGGAAATCAAAACAAGCCAAAGATTGGGCAAAACGAGAATGAATTCTCTATTTTTCCCATTTTAACGAAAGTCGGGTTCGTCGGACCGGGGAAAGCTGAAAGGGTGGGTACAGTAATAGACGAATGTCTTGTATTCCGCCGCACCGAGCCCCGCGAGAAAAAGACCGTCAATGCACGAAGCGATGCCGGGCAGGATGAGCCCCAAAAGAAATACGTAAACAGAAACGCGTCCCAACATCATGGGGTTCACCCAACAATCCCATTGAAACGGTTGTAAGACGGCGACTCCGAGGAAATAGACTGCGTTTCCCAGCAATAGTCCCACGAACAACCACGCCAGTATTCGGACCCTACAAGACTGGCGAATCCAAAACGATTCTGAAACGGCATAAAGCAGCCCCGAAAAACCTCCGAGAACAAACGCGATCGGTAAGCCGATTGCGGCGATTTGAACAAGTACTAATGCTCCGATAATGATTCCAGGCGGAAAGTAATCATAAACGATGGTAATCCAAGCAATGATTAGGAGCAAAACAACCCACAAATACCCGAACAGCGCCATCGAATTCCAACCGCGCATCAGCGCGAGGCTCAAAATCGAGGATGCTGTTCGTGTACTCATGGGAATGTCGCGGGGCGATCTCTCACCCCTGTTTATTTATACTGCAACCAGATGTTCCGGTATTGGACCTTGTTGCCGTGTCCTTGCAGGTACAAACCGCGGGCGGCCGGGCCTTCGGCGAGGCAGCCGGGGGTTTCCTTCGGCAGTTCGATGTTGTCGTGAATCACGACGCCGTTGTGCTTGACCGTGATCCGGGAGTTTTCGACCTTTTTGTCGCCGTCGTATTTCGCCGGCGTGAAGTCGAAATCGTACGTTTGCCAGGTCAACGGCGGGAAACACATGTTCACGGCGGGCTTGGAAACCTGATAAAAGCCGCCGCATTCGTTGTTTTCCCCCTCCAGACCGAACGAATCGAGAACCTGACATTCGTCGTTCTGGTCGATGTAAACGCCGCTGTTGGAACGAGCTTGCCCGTGCGCGGTCGGCATGTAGGAGAGCATGAACTCAAGGTGCAGCTTGTACGGTTTCTTCTCGAACGGCTTGGTCGTCGCTTCGGACCAAAGCGTGTTTCCTCGCGGCGATTCATTCATTTTCGCGCCGGGCTCGAATTCGTTGACGTTGGTTCCGTCGAAGATCACCAATGCGCCGGACGGAGCTTTTTCGCCGAGCGTCGGACTTTCGCGGACTTGTTTTTCATAGAGCAACGCCGGATTCTTGTCGCCGAGCGGGATGTCGATTTTCACCGGGAAACCGCGGAAATTCCGCATTCCTTGCCCGCCCTGTCCGCCTTGCGGTCTTTGACCGCCTTGTCCCGGGCCGCCCTGCGGACGATCCATTTGGATTTTACCTTTGACTTCGACATTCTCCGGCATCTTGACGTCTTTGCCGTCTTGGGTTTTGCCGCGTCCTTCGGTCATGGTGAACGCAATCGAATCGCCGTCGACCTGGGCGGTTCCGAGCAGACGCGGTTGTCCGGCTTTCCAGCCGTCCCCCGGCAAGCCGCCCGGGTAAGCGACGACGCGGAACTTCCCGCCGCCGTCGGCGATCAGTTGCAGACCCATATTGAATTTATCCATCTTAGCCATGTATTCGCCTTGGATCGTGAAGTCCCGTCGCACGGCTTCGTCTTGAAAAACGTCGCGCCGATTGGTGAATTCCTGATCCTGGGCGAAGCACGTACTCCAGGCCGCCGCCAAAACACAAAAGATCGCAAACGTCGAAATCGATAATCTCATCATAACACTCCTCGAAAAAGGGGGGAAAGGGAAAACGAAAATTCAAGACGAGAGTATACAAAACTTTCACGACGAAATCCATCACTGTCCCTTTTTTCTCAAGAGAACCGCAAAGTCTTAAAAAGCGTGCGGAGACGCAAAGACGCGGAGTTTGAAAGCAGGGGAGGCAGTTCAAACAAAATGGATGATTTACTACGGGGAAGTTTTGGTCAAGAACCTCCGGACTTTGTGTCTCCGCGCGAGAAGAATGGACTTTGCAGTTCTCCTGGTTCATTGAGCGGAAAATTAATCACTAATCTTTTTCGTTTGGTTCGTTTTTATTCCCCCAAGACGTACCATTCGACCGGAGCGAACGCGTCGGTCAGCGGCGGGACGGCTTGAGAGACGGCGACCTTTTTCCGGTGTTTCATTTGGCTGACGACTTTCAGCGGAGCGTCTTTGTCCAGTTTGAGATCGCAAGGTTTCTTGAAGCCGACCAGGACGATAGTCTGGAGCTCGTTGTCCCGGGTCGGATCTGCTACGAAAAAAACTTCGACCTGGGGAAACACTTCCGTCAATGCCCGATGGAATCCCAGGAAAAGTTTGCACTTCTCGCCGCGGAGCGAAGAAATGACGTTCGTCATGAAAATTCCGTCGTCCGAAAGACATTCGAACACTTCCCGCATGTACTCTTTGGTCGTCAGGTGAAACGGAATATTGTAGTGGGAATTGAACGCGTCGCCGAACACGAGATCGTATTTCGGCTTGGAACCCGCTTCGATTTCGCTTTTCATTCGACGCAAAAATCGTCGGGCGTCCTCGTGATAGATCCGTAATCGCGGGTCGGAGAGCATCTTGTCGGTCAGCTCGAAAAAATCGTGCGCGACCTTCGTGATGCCGGGATCGATCTCAACGACGTCGATGTCGACGTTCGGACGATTCGTCAAAATGCTTTTCGGAAGCCCGTATCCCCCGCCGCCGATGACGAGCATGTTCCGCAAATCGGGATGAAAATGGAACGCGAGTTCATTGTATTCGCAATAACGGCTCACCAATTCGTTCGGTCGATCGACGACCATGAACGACTGGCATGTCGTTCCCGGATCGGTTTGAAGATGTCGCCAATACCCTTTGTTCGACTCGTAAACGCAGATATGGTTGTACGGCGTATCCCAATGCAATCCGGG
>JAVBTU010000362.1:0-8404 GCA_031556015.1 Thermoguttaceae bacterium | reverse complement strand
TGACGTCGACCTCGACGAGCGTTCCGCCGTATTCCCGGAATTCGCGTGGATTGCGTCCCAACGTCGGGCCGGGATAGTGAACGATCGTCGGGAGCTGTTCCTCTTCCTGTTCGCCGATTACGGTCGCGTCCGGCTCGAAACTTGCATTCTTCACGTTTTTCGCAAGCTGCTTCCTCGAATCGGCCGACGGCTGCGGTTTGTAGGAAAACGTCTTTCTCGGTCCGCCCCCCAAGGCCCAGTACGGAATACTACGGTAGGAAACCGATTTCAAGTCGATCTGTCCGTGAACGACGGCAATCGTGTACAGCCCACTCGGATCGGGCGTGAAATCCGCGACCGACTGAATGTTGCGGCGGTCGATACGGCCGTATCCGATCAGACGGACCAGCGGAATGCTCGTTTTCGTCTTTTTGCTGACGACGAGAAACTCTTCGAGCGAACCGGCGCGGAAGAAATGGACATTGTCCGGCAGATGAATCGCGGCGGGCCAATGGTCGGGGCCGTCGTGATCGCTCCCGGCCCAATAGACCGGAATTCCCGCTTCGGCGAGCATCTGAAACTGTTCGACGAGAAAAACGAGCGGCCCGACTCCCGATGCGTTCGGGTCGACGATGTTCCCGCTGAGCAGGACGAAATCAACCTCTTCCGCCTTCGCATGTTCGAACAAACGCCGTGCGGCTTCCAAGGGGGCATCGAGCAACCGTTTTTCGATCAACTCCGCACCTTCCCCAATCCCCTCGACGGGAAGCTCCAACGCAAGATCGGCGGCGTGAAGAAATCGAAACGGAGACTTTATCATGCTGAATTACGAATTACTAATTATGAATTACGAATACACAACGAGCCGGGACCAGCGATCCCGACCTAATCCGAAGCGGGATCATTCTACACAATACAGGCAATTTAGGCAATGTTTTCCGACGGAATATTCCTCACAATCTCCAATTATTTTATTATTCTCTCCTATTAGTGAAATAGGCCGTTAAAACATTTGTCCGTTGCTCGTTACAAAGCTATAATACGTCGGCTTTCAACACAATGAGAGGAAATGACAGAAAAGTGGGCAATTTATCTCGAAACGAGGTGAACCTATGGAATATAATAACAACAACGATTCGGCGGTTAATGTGAATTATTCCGATTCAATGGATCGTCCCTCGACGGAAAACTCCGAGCCGGGCGCAAAGCCTTCCCGAAAAAAGTTTGACATTACCGAACACGGCGGGCTTCTCTTTGTCGTGATTATTATCGGCGCTCTTTTTTTGCTCGGTTTGGAGCAACTGATTCGCGGTGGCGGAGGTCTTATGCGTAGCGCATATCGATCTTCCGTGGAAACAAAAAAGAAATTGGAAGAAGAAAAGGAAGATGAAAAAAAAGGGACTGAGAATCCCGATCTTTTGGGACTAGCGAAAACCCTCGCGCAAGCCGACGAATCGATTCGGAATGAAATCGAAGAGATTGAAAAAGAAAAAGGGCTTCCAGACCAGGTGTTCCAGCGGACGATTCCGTCGAACGAAAACGTCGGCGCGCTCATTACGAAAGAATTTTCGAATTTCAATCCGCAATCTTACCAAAATCTTCGGGATTGTATCAGTACGAGCGGCCCGTGGAGCGTCGACATGGACCAGCTCCAGAGGCAATCGAGCGTTCTCTCGGAATACCAACCGCAACGAAACCGGCTCCGTGAGCTTCTGGACCAACCGAACGCCCAATTTGAACAGGATATGGTCGGAACGGAGGATGGACTCGTTCCGGACGATCATAATATCGATTCCTCCTGGTCCTACATGACGCTTGAGGAATGTGAAGTCGCACGCTGTCTGAAGGAAGGGGATATGGACGGGGCCGTGGAATCACTCAGGTACATGCTCCGGTTCACGGAACTCGCGTCCCAAACGCAATTTGCCGTGATGCGGATTCACGCCGCTTACATGCGGGAAAACACGCTCCGGATCCTGCAAACGCTCGCGATCGACCCGAATTTCACACCGAAACACGCGGATACGGTCCTGCGGATTTTGCGACAGACGCTCAAAGATTGGCCGTCGGACGCGAAATGCTGGATCGGGGAACGTGCCGACGGCTTGAGACGCTTCAACCAGATTCGTAACGGTCGGATCAGTGACGCCCTGGATGGAGAGGAACAGGACGAACTCAAAGGGCTCGACGTACTCGGTATGGCGATTCCCAAAGATAAAAAACGAAGCAAAAAGGAAAGCAATCTCCTCGACCGCGTCGCGTTTTACAAGCCGAAATCGAGTGATATAGACGAGGATTACTATCTCAAAGCGATGCGCACGCTTATTGCTTCCTGTTCGCAACCGTTTTACGCCCGATTGAAAACGCTCAACCAGGTCGCCGACAATCTCCAATCGCAACAGGGAAAGCCGGACTACCCGGCGCTTTCGATGCTGATGCTTCGCGGGATTCGGGAACAGATGCAGACGCAGGCGATGGACAAAACCCGGGTCGAAGCGTGGTATCTCGCCTTGGCGACGTCGCTCCATTTCTCCGTGAAGGAGGGGGCCGTCGACCCGGTCCGCGGAAAGCCGTACATCATCACCCGCGCCAAACTGCCGGAAGGAAACCGAATCATCGTCGTTTACGGAAGCGACAATCAAAAAGTGGAAGTCAAAGAATAGTGCGCCGTGCTTTGTTAGCCGCGGGGCCTGCCCCGTGTTTGAGAGCGTTTACGCATAAAACCGATTGGAAAACACGTACTCCCCCGCGAACAACAGGCATAGGCCGAGGAGAACCAGGGGATAGAGTTCCTGCCCGACGCGCCCTTTGGCAACGACGATTTCGATTTCGTTGCGATTTTTCGCGATCCGATATTTCTTGTCGCCGAAATAGTCGTCCAGTGCGCTCGGCATGATTCGGGTCAAGTCGAGCTGGTCCCGGACGCAATTGACGCTGAAACCGCTCCCGTCGGTGCGGAGCCGGTAGTTGCCGATTTGGTCCGTCGCACTGAAACGAATTTGTCGCTTGGAGGTTTCCGACGGCACGTTCGACGTACTCCCGTCCGGGAGAACCAGAATCGAGTGGGGCGGTGGGCTTTGCGCGAAATGGAGCGTCGCTGTGTGACCGGGAGCAAGATTGTAGGTTCGATCCCCCGCCCCGACAAGAAGCCGACCGATCCCGTCCGCCAAGCCGACGAAAACCCAGGAATTCTCTCCGACGGGCAACAGATTCCACGGGTCGTCGTTCGGCGAATCCGAAACCGGCGTTGAAATCAGAACCGAAACGCCTTGGCCGATCGGGTGAGAAAGAACCGCCGGTCGCCCGTCGGAATAGCGAATTTCCACTTGCGTTGCGGGAGCCAAATCGGCGATTTCCCAATACCGGAACACCGGCTGAAGCGACCAGGGAATCAGACTCGGTTCACCGAGCGCCCGCAAGAGCGGATTGCTCGGATCGTCCGGGGCGAGAAACACGGCGTCGTCCTCCCGGGGGACTTGCCGAACCGGTTTTCCGCCGAGTAGCTCCACGGCCGCTTCGCTTTGAAAAGACGCGATCGGCATCGCTTTTCGCCCGAGAAATACGCCGACCCCGTGTCCCGTGGAAGCGTAATCCGTGAGCCGTTTCCAGAGAGCCGCATCCATGGGGGACGGATCGAGCAGCATGATCGCCCGATAATCGTTCCACCGCGAATCCTTCATCACCCGGAGCCCGGCCGGGTCGACCGTCTCCGTTTGAAAAGAGGAAGCCCCGCCCCTTTTTCGAAAGACCGTAGGATCGAGTGCTTCCCGCAAAAAGAGCGCCTTTTGATCGACTGGTTCCTGGGCGACAAGCAGCACCTTCCAAGCCGATTGAACTTCGACGGTGAAATACCTTATATCGTCTGCCGCGAGCCCGTCGGAGGTCGTCAAACGGACCGCCCCCTGATGGAGGCCCGAAGTGAGGTTCGGCAAAAAAAAGTTGACGTTCCGGATCGCTTTTTCATTCGGAGCGGACGTTGCGGGGAATTCGACGACTTCCGAGGAGCGACGCTGCTCCTGTTTATCGGAGTCGAACGTAATCAATTCCACGACCCGCGAATCCGATTTGCCGAAATGAACGATTTCGGCGTCGATCTGCAATTGACTTTGGGCGGAGAGAACTTCGGCGGACAAGTCGAGCTTGACGATTCCGGTATCGTTGGGGGATTCGACGCCCAGATCGACGACGTACACGCCGATTTCGCCGAGCTGCGACCGAACGGAATTCGCCGTTTCCTCCGGCCAACCGGCCTGGGTCAGGTCGGTAAAAATGTACATTTCCTTCGATTCCAATTCGCTCGTTTGCAGCAGTCGGATCGCCGCGGCAATCGATTCACCGACGCCGCGTCCGACCGGCGTGGTCGCGAGGTGGTCGATCCGTTCCGTCGCGGAATAAAGGTCGATCTGGAATGTGTCGTTCATTCTCGTGTTGCTCAACACGGCGACTTCACTTTGCTCCGGGAGTTGCGAGAGAACCCAACGGGCTTCCGCTTTGGCGAGTTCGAGCCGGGTCTTATTGGCGTGTTGATAATCCATTCGAGGTGAATTGTCGATCACGATCGCCGCTGCAATCGGGGCACGCTGCGAACCGATCCGTCCGGCCAACGACGACGAACCGCCCGAGCCGTCCAACCGCAGCGTCGGTCGGGCCAACGCGAAACCGAGCAGAACGAATACGCCGATCCGCAGCAGGAGCAAAAGTAGGTGCCGCAAACGAAATTTCCGCTGGTTGACTTTTTTCTTTTTTTGCAGAAAACGAAGCGGCGGAAATTCGATCCGTTTCGGAACCCCACGCATGATCAGATGCAAAAGAATCGGAACGACCGCCGCGACGGCTCCACCGATCAAAAGGGGAAATGTGAGAAAACTCATAGCGCGTTGACGGAGACTATCGCACCGGATGTTCGCTCGGGCTTTCGGCGTGAATTCGGCAGGCTTTTCGGCGAACGACTCCTCCGTCTACCGATTCATGAAATTCCGTTCGATGAAACCTGTGTCGATATTTCCCTGCTGAAAATCCTTGTGCTGTAAAATGCGGAGTTGAAGCGGAATCGACGTTTTGATCCCCTCGATTCGCATTTCATTGAGGCAGCGACACATGCAGGCGATCGCTTCGGCGCGGGTCGGTTGATGAACGAGCATCTTGCCGATCATCGAATCGTAACTCGGCGAAACGGTGTACCCGGCATGCGTGTGGGAATCGAACCGGACCCCGAACCCGCCCGGGACGATCATCTTTTCGATCTTGCCCGGCGAAGGTCGGAAATTATGCTCCGGATCCTCGGCGTTGATTCGACATTCGATCGAGCAGCCGCGATGCACGACGTCTTTCTGTTTGAATGGAAGCTTTTCCCCCGCCGCGACGAGGATCTGCGTTTTGATCAAATCGATATCCGTTACAAGTTCCGTGACCGGATGTTCGACCTGGATTCGGGCGTTCATTTCGATGAAGTAGAAATTTTCATCCTTGTCGACGAGAAATTCGACGGTTCCGGCGTTGGTGTATCCGGCGCTTTTGGCCAATTTGACCGCCGCTTCGCAGATCGCGTTTCTTGTCGCCTGCTTCAAATTCGGGGCGGGACTCTCTTCGATCAACTTTTGGTGTCGCCGCTGCATGGAGCAGTCGCGTTCCCAGAGATGGACGACGTTGCCGTGATTGTCGCCGATCAACTGGACTTCGACGTGTCGCGGAGATTCGATGAATTTTTCCAGATAAATATCGCCGTTACCGAAATTCGCTTTCGCTTCCTGGGCGGCCTGTTCGATCGCGTTTTTGAGCTGTTCGGCGTCTTTGGCGATCCGCATCCCCCGACCACCTCCGCCGGCGGACGCTTTGATCAGAACGGGACAACCGACCTGGTTGGCGAATTTCATCGCGTCCGCTTCGGTGGTAATCAACCCTTCGCTTCCCGGAACGCGAGGAACGCCGGCATTGTGGGCGATGACCCGGGCCGAGTTCTTGTCGCCGAGCAAGGCCATGGCGTCGGACGTCGGTCCGATAAATTCGTATCCGCAACTGCGGCACACGTCGGCGAAATGCGAGTTTTCCGCGAGAAAACCGTAACCGGGATGAATCGCGTTGACGTCCCCGATTTCCGCGGCGCTGATAATGCGATCAATTTTCAGGTAACTGTCGGACGATTTGGCCGGTCCGACGCAATAAGCTTCGTCGGCAAGATCAAGATACGCGGCTCCGCGATCGGCTTCGCTGAACACGGCGACGGTTTCGATCCCCATTTCACGGCAAGCGCGAATGATACGAAGGGCGATTTCGCCGCGATTGGCGATGAGAATGCGTTTGAACATAAGATGGAGCGCAGAAGGAAAACAAGGAATTTACCGCATTTTAACAATTTTTCCTTGAACAAAAAGGGGTTGAAACGGCGTGCGTTAACGCGTCGATTGGCACTCTTTCTCGTACAAATCGCCAACCCGGTTCGCGGCTTCGCGGACGTCTCGGAAGATTTGCGTTTGGACAACTTGCTCCCCCTGCTCCAGGCGGATCAGGAGCGTTCCCCAGAGTTCCCGCTGGAACCAGTTGAAAAAATGCCGGGCGCGATTTTTCGCGTATTCCTCCTGGACCGATTGAAATAGTTTCGCGACGCTTTGTTTGATTCCTTCCCCCGCCTGGTTGACAAGAACTTCGCCGGTTCCCGTGAGACCGCCCGTGATTGCCGTTTCGATCACGGCATGACTCGCCAGCGATCCGACAAACGCGAAGCCGGTCGCGGCAAGCGTGATCGTAATCGCCGGTCGTGCGATTGCCGCGGCAAAGTCGAGCGAGCGAACGACTTTCACCGCGCCGGGATTCTCCTCGGACCACTGCTGCAAACTGTCGCGCAGAAAGTTCCGAAAATCATCGTCGATCGGGACGAGCGACTTATGCGCCGCCTTGGCGTGGTCGAGCAGATTTTTACGATTTTCGCCGGTCAGAAGTCCCTGGAGCGATTCCCGCAGCACCGGGTTGTCCGTTTTCGCGAGCCGTTCGAGTTGTTCGATCGTCTTTTCGACGACGAGCGTTACGGTTTGCGCTTCCTGTTTTTGCAGTTCGAGCATCGGATCTTCGACCGGCTTGTTCGAGAACGAATTCCACGCTTTTTGAATCGGCCAGAGGATCGCGTTGCCGACGGTCCGATAGGTGTTATGGATCCGGCGGGTCCAGAGCGAACGACCGGTTTCCCACCAACCGCGAATCTCGTCGATTAGCAGTGAACTGGGGAGACCGGGCCAGGTGATTTCGATTCCCTCCGCGTTTTCAAGCGTTTTTCGAGCGTCTCCCCAGCTTTTCGACTCGGCCTCCATACGGCGAAGATACCCGGTCGCCCCGGTTTCGCGGTCGCAAATCACCTTCAAAGCGCCGTGCAAGGTCTGCGTTTTGATCTTCTCAAAATGCAATTCGGACAACAAATCCGAAAGATTCGGAACGGAAATCATTTCACGAGCCGGGACCTGCGGTCCCGATAACCTCGAAAAACTCAAATTCATCCCATTCGCCGCATCCCGGTCGTGAGGCGCAATGAGTACATCGACCGGTTCGGTTCCGGTTTCTTCGCGGAACTGTTTGACCCAGCGAGGAACCTCTTCCAGATCGTGTTCGATGTCAACCATATTGAACAGGAGAATCACCGGTTTTCCGGCGGCGCTCGCTTCCCGGAAGAAGCGTTTGACGGCCGCATCGGCGTATTTCTGTTCCGTAAGAACGGCGATGATCAGGTCCGACGTTTCCCGTACTTCCCGGGCGCGTTCCCAGTTGACGGGTGTATCGGAGTCGATGTCCGGGGTGTCGAGCAACAGCAGTTTCGTGGGAACGTTTTTCCCGACACGCCAAAAAAGATGATGCTCCCGGCTTTCCTGGAGCGGGTCTTCCGGCTTGGTCCACGGCAGGATGCGGAACGCGTCGAAATGCCGATGCAGAAGCTCTTCCGGCGTCTCTTGATCGTATGTCGAGGGATTGAAGGAGTCGGTTTTATCCCCGTCGCCGATCATGGTGTCATGCGGGATCAGGCAGACGGGATTTTTCGTTCCGGCCGCCCGATGATCCGCGGCGCTGGCGTTTTCCCCCGCGAGGTGGTTGAACACGACCGATTTGCCGGTGTTCGTCCCGCCCATGACCGCGACGACCAAAAACGGACGCTTGGAAAGTTGGCGGACGACTTTATGCTTGAGAAGCTCGTACCACGGCTCCTGATTCGGCGCTCGAAAGCCGAACGCCCGAACGCTTTCGTCGAGCCGGTCCACCGAACGGGAAAGCGCGAGAACCGATTGACTGAGTTCGGCGAGAGACATCGGGAGTGAGTTAGGAATGAGGAATGGCCTCTAAATATTTGTTCAGTTTTTTATCGAAAGTGATGATCTTGTGTTGATTGATTTCAGCGTATCCGATCATCATGCAGTCGACGACATCGAAATTCGTTCGCGCAAAATCT
>JAVBTU010000026.1:0-4045 GCA_031556015.1 Thermoguttaceae bacterium | reverse complement strand
GAAATCGTGTCACCTCGTCGAACTCAATCCTGCCACTCCGGACGACAAGGACGACAAGGACGCCAAAAACGTCGAAAAAGGGTACATCTACTGCGGTTCCATCGGCTGGCCGGTCTTCATTCTGGAGTACATGGAGCAGACGCCGCTTTACGATAAGGTCGATTTCCTGTCGCTCGCCTACACGGAATCCGGCGGAGTGGGATCCAACCACGTCGCGGAACCGAACGGTGATTCCACGGCGACCGGCTCGACCGACAACCGCTACGTGTCCGAACACATGCCGTCCGTTTTCGTCTGCCCGAGCGCCGAGCGAATCGAATCGGTCAACATCCAAAAGGATTACGGCGTCAACGGCGGTTATGGACTGCCGGAGCGCACGATGCTCAACAAGGAAGGCATCTTTTACTGTAACAGCGGAACGCGGCTGAGCGACGTTCGGGACGGCCTCTCGAATACGATCTTTCTGCTCGAAGTGTGCCACAAAGGCTGGATGGTCGACAGTGCCGACGCCACGAAAACGGTCAAGCTGGAACGCGGCACCAACCCGTTCTTCTGGGTCGATTCCGGAGGACAGGGATACGCCGTTTACGACGACGGCACCACGAAGATGCGGATCAACAACCGCCTGCTTCCCTCGGCAACCAGAGGGGCTCGCAGCGATCACACGGGTGGCATCAATATCGCGATGGGTGATGCGACGGTCCATTTTCTCTCGTCCCGGGTCGCGTTCGAGATTTACCAAGGGCTATGCACCCGAAGCGGCAACGAGTCCGTCGCGGTACCGTAAAGTTGGAGTGTGGGCGCCCGCCCGCACGTTGTGATGATCATAAACTCGGCGGGCGAGGCGCCCCCCCTCCAATATGTCGCCTGATACTTCCAAACTCGCAACAATTCAGACGGTGCCATCTTCACAGATGGCGCCTGTTTCATCGCTTTCGTTCACGCACCTGAACGACTGCAAAAATATTCCAATCCGCGACCTGACGCCGCGAAAACTTTACTTGTCGTTCCACGACCGGTTCGCGACGGCGTGCGGGATCGCGATGCGGGGACTGCTGCCGCTCCCGTTCGCGGTCGATCTGCTGCCGCCCAAGGCGAAACCGTCGTGTTTGCATCGGAGAAAGGGCGCTTTCCGCAAGAATAACAAGGTGGACGCCGCCTGGGGCTTCGATTTCGGTCACTCCTGCGTCAAAGCGGTCCGCCTCACTTATGACACCGACGGAACGCTCGCCGTCGACGAATGCTTCCACTGCAATCATTCCGATTACGACCCGAAATCGAGGGAGTCCGAATCGAATTCCGTTTTCGCGGAGGAGAACGAAGCGCGACTATTGGCGCAACTCAAAGAGCCCGAGCAACCATATAATCCCTTTGCTCCCAAGGAAGAACCCAAAGTCGAAACCAAGGTTCACACCGAGGATTTCAAACGCTACGCCGTCGAAATATTTTTGTCGAAATACCAGTATCGCGGCGAAGCGATCTGCGTCGGGTACGCGCCGCACGATATTTTTTGTGACAACGTTCAACTTCCGCAAATGACGCCGGAACAAACTTGGTCCGCCGTGCAGTTGGAAATGAAACGACGGCTCGCGGACAATTTTTCGTCGTTCGCATACAACTATCTCGTTCTCGGCTGGGAAGAGGATGAAAACAATTTGTTCCGCCAGTATCTGCACCTGTTCGCGACCCGTAACGCCACCGTCGAGAAGACGATGGACCTCCTGTACGAATACGGCATCGAGCCGACGCACATCCTGCCGACGATCTACGCGAATCTGAATTACGCCGTCGAACTGCTCGGACTCCCGCCGGTCGAGCAGGTGCCGTCGCACGTTCCCGAGCCGGGCGATAATGGCACCACGAAGGTGTTGCGGTCCGACACCGGTGAATTTCAGGCTCCGGACATTCAATCGATCCTGGTCTGCGACATGGGAACGACCGGCACCGATCTCGTGTTTTATACGGTTCAAGAAATCAAACATTTCTACATCCCGATCGGCGGTCGCGATTTCACGCAATCGATCGCGAAAGGCCTGGACTGCCCGCCGGTCCAGGCGGAAGCGATCAAACGGGATTTCAAACGCGCCGACGACCTGACGAAACTCGCGGAAACACTCAAGCCGGTCGCCAAAAAACTCGTCGATGAGATCATTTTGCGATTGAAACATTTTCGCGACGGTGGCGGCACGTTCGACAAGGTGATCGTCATGGGAGGCGGCTTCCAACTCAAGGGATTCGCGGCGCACTTCAAAAGCCTGCTCGAAGTCTTGTGGAAAGAAGGGAAATGACGCCGCATATCGCCGCCGAAAACACCTCTGAATGGTTCACCCTGACGACCTGGCTCTTGATCGTCGGGCTGGTGCTGTTCAACCTCGGCTGCTTCGCCGCCCCGGACTTTCCCGAACGGTTCTTGTACGGGCTGGACGTTCGGTTCTGGCCGCTTTGGTATTTCGGCGTCATGGCGGTGTTGATGGTGGTATCGATCTATCGATTTCGGAAAAGTCGAACGAGTTACGTCCTGTGGATCGCGTGTGTCGTAATCGTCGGGATACGATGTTACTCGGATTTCGTGATTTATGACGACGGAACGACGGTGACGGTTCGACGCCATTCGCCTAGGGAATACGACTACTTGATTCATTTCCCGAAAGGCCACAGCGATTTCGAGGGCAGGCGTCCGCTGATCGTTTTTTTGCATGGAGCCGGTGAAACCGGGAAAGACGTTTCGGAAATCGCAAAATCGGATGTGTTTCATTACGCAAACGACAGGATTCCGCCCGACGAATTTCCGTTTTTAACGGTGTCGCCCGTGACGCCGAAACACGGTTGGGAACCGGCGAAAGTGGTCCACATGATCGACGACTTGCTCGCCGACCCCCGTTTCGGCTTCCGAATCGACACGAACCGGATATATTTGACGGGCTTCAGCATGGGCGGCTTCGGGACGTTCGCAGCGGCCTGCGCGTTCCCGGACCGATTCGCTGCCATCGTTCCACTGGCGGGCGGCGGCGAGCCGGATGACGCCCCGAAACTGCAAACGATTCCGACATGGGCGTTCCACGGCGACGCCGACGACGTGGTGTCGTATGACTCCACGAAAAACCTGATCGACGCGATGGAAAAACTGAAACACCCGAACGTCAAACTGACGCCCCTCCACGGCGCCGGGCACGGCATCCCGGATATGGTTTACACCCGCCGCGACCTGTACCGTTGGCTTCTTGAGCAGAAAAGGAGCGTCGAACATTGAGCAAACCGGATATGACAAAATCTGCGACGGTCATCCTGTTGCTGCTGCAAGGGAGCTTGCTGGCCTGTTTGAATTGGTCGACGTCGCTCAACCGCACCGAGGTCGGACATCTCGGTGCGGCAGTGTACTTTTGGAAGACGGGCCGGTTCGACGTGTTTCACGTCAACCCGCCGCTCACGCGGATGATCGACGGGATTCCCATCGTTCTCATGGCACCGGAATACGATTGGAAATCGTACTCGCCCCGACCGCAGGATCGAAGCGAATGGAGTATCGGCACGTCTTTCATCAACGCGAACACGCCGGAGAAAATCCGCTGGTGTACGTTCTGGTCCCGTTGCTCTTTGATACCGCTCATCCTGCTCGGAAGTTGGTTCGGATACCGCTATGCCTCGGAACTTTACGGCTCGCTCTGCGGCATCATATTCCTGATACTCTGGACGTTTTCGCCGTTGGTCCTCGGCTGGGGAGCGACGATCTGCCCCGACGTCGTCGCGGCGTCGCTCGGCATCATCGCCGTGTATTATCTTTGGCGCTGGCTTAAATCGCCGACTTGGAGAACCGCGATCCTGGCCGGTATCACGCTCGGGCTGTTGCCGCTTGCGAAAATGACGTGGATCGTCGCGTTCCCGCTTTGGATCGTCCTTTGGGCCGTCTGGAAATGCAGAAATTTCAAGCAGTTCGCCGTGATTCTTCTTTTGGCGCTGTACGTTATCAACATGGGTTACGGTTTCGACGGCTCGTTCAAACTGCTCAAGGACTACAAATTCCTGTCGCAAACCCTGACCGGGAACG
>JAVBTU010000256.1:0-2636 GCA_031556015.1 Thermoguttaceae bacterium | reverse complement strand
GATTCCAATTCGACCTGTTCGGCGTCCACTTTGGAAAAATCGAGAATATCGTTGATAATCGTGAGCAAATCGTTCCCGCTACGGGCGATCAGGTCGAGCGATTCCTGACATTGCTCCCGCTCTTCGGGCAAACAGCGCTGCATCAGTTTCCGCCCGATGATGTCGGAAAAACCCAAAACGGCGTTCATGGGCGTGCGGATTTCATGGCTCATGTTGGCCAAAAAATGGCTCTTGGCGCGCACGGCCACCTCGGCGGCTTTTTTCGCCTCGGTCAGACTCGCGACCGTATCCCGAAGTTGCGTCGCGGACTCCTGGACGTCCTCCCGGGATTTTTCGCGAAGAGCGATGAGGACCGTACAGCCGAAAAAGAGTGTAATGACGATCGTGAAGAAACTGTAGGGCCAGAGTTTCGCTTGTTGAATACTTTTCCACCAAAGATCGCCGTTGAAGTCGAGCCCGACGGCACCGTCGAAGGTGCCGTCCGGTTTCCAAAGCGGATGAAACGCGGAAATCCACGAGCCCCATTTATCGGTAACCATGTCGGTGCTGATCACGGGCTTGTGTTGCGTGAAAACATAACGCATCACCGGCGTATTGGGATAGAGTTCGCCGATCGGAGCCGGACGCTCGTTTTGGTCGATCACTCCGTTTTCGTTGAAATCGCTCGCAATACAAACGACGAACGCCCCGGAGTCGTTCTCGGCGGGTCGCATCGTATAAACGTTGACGAGAAACTTGCTGATTTTTCGCGGTTCTTCGCACGCTTTCAACAGTCTCAGGTAGGCCGGGTCGTCGCCGGGAGTTCCGTTTTCGGCCCGGATTCGATAGGTCCGATCCATGACGCTCTCTTGGATTACGCATTGCCGTGCCGCGCCGCAATAAACTTCTTCCCATTCGGGAGCGTCCGAATCCTCGGCGGAATCGTCGGGCTTCCCGGCGTACCATTGCAGTCGGTACGTCGTCGCTCCGGGGACGTTATTCCAACGCAATTCAACGTGACCCGAATCCGGACGCTTGGCGACCAATCCCGTCGGTACGGCCAATTTCGTCCCGGTAACGTATTCAAAAGTCGTCTCGGGTAGGAGGGGCGGAGAATTGTCCGAAGGGTCGACGGAAATCGGTTCCGACCACTCCGAGAAAACCTTTTCATCGCCGACTTGGAGTTTCCAGTGATCCAGTCCGGAAATCACGACGGAATACGCCCCGGCCATCTCCGAAAAAAACTGGGTCCAGTAGGCTCGCTGGGACTGAATAACCAGAAAGAGACAAACGATTCCAACGAAAATGATAACCGAAAACACCCCCCACGCTTTGAACAAAAACTCTCGCCCGCGACCGCTGTTGACCAACCAACGGTGCAAAATGAACATGATCACGACCGGTACGGCTATGATGAAAAAGAGGTCCAGGAAATCGTAAAGATTAAAAGCAATGTTCATTGGTGCAGTGTTGTGAATCGTGTCCGACAACAGTCGACACGGTATTCACTTTTGCCGTGCGATAACGTGAGTCGACGTAACGATTACGTTCTCAAGCGCACCGCAGCCGCGTCGGGCAAAGCGTGACCCCGGTCGTCGCGTCATTTTTCGAATGATTCAAGTTTACAGGAAACCGACAGCCGTGCAATTGATTCGAAGAAATTTCGAGGAGTATAATCTTGGGAGAATCATTCCGGTATTCGATACGACCGGCGACATTCGGCGCAAAAGAAACTCCCGACGGGAATCGGGAGCGGGTTGGAAATCGATTTTAGACCATTTCCTTGAGGGTCTTCAACGGGCGAACGCGAATCTTCTTGTGCGCCGGTTTGGCGGGACGGTCGTACAAAGCTCCGGTAAGCGGGTTCTTGACGCCCTTTTTCGCCGGTTGCGCTTTGACCTGCTTCTTGTCGATCTTGATCAGGCCCGGCAAAACGAAGGCCCCGGGACCTTTTTTGCCAAGACTCTTTTTGATCTCTTCGCCCAAGGCGGCGAGCATGGCGTCGACATCTTTCTTCGCCAGTCCGGTCGACTCGGCGATATTGGCGACGATTTGGGTTTTCGTGAGCGGTCGTTGGACGTCCGCTTTCGCTTCGGCTTTAGCCATTGTGTGTCCTCCCTGAAAATGAGGGGTGAAAAGGAAATGAGGAACATTAACTGCGGGCATTGTAGTATTTCAAAACCGACCCTGCAAGAGGGAAACCGGAAAAAGTACGGACGGCTTTCGAATCCCCGGATGATCGACTCGGCCCCGAATTTCGTGTACAATGCCGGGGTTGTTCCGTTGTCGTTCGTCGCTGTACGCTCGCGATCCCTCTCAAACATGAAAAAACCGATTTTCGCAACATCCGCCCCCTTCGAAGGTTTTTCCCCGGAAACGTTGAAGTTTTTTCGCAACCTGAGTCGCAACAATAATCGACCGTGGTTCGCGGAACATAAGGACGAATACCTTCGCTGCGTCGACGATCCGATGCGGCGGCTGGTGTCGGAACTCGGCCCGGTGATCGAAGGGCTCGATCCGAAAGCGATCATCGACCCGAAGCGAGCGGTCGCCCGGATTTATCGGGACACGCGGTTTTCCGGCGACAAATCGCCGTATCGCCCGCGGATGTGGTTCGCGTTCAAACGCAACGTCGACCCGTGGTCCGGGACGCCGAC
>JAVBTU010000339.1:0-9041 GCA_031556015.1 Thermoguttaceae bacterium | reverse complement strand
GCGGGAATCGCCTATTCGGTCTACCATTACGAACATTTCATGGTCAACGTCCTGGAAAGTCGGCTGTTGGCCGTGAGTGGAGTCATGCCGGATTATCAAACGATTCGCACGAAAAAATACCCGCTCGTGAGCGAAGTCTATGTCGTGACCCGAAAAAGAATCGCAGCGGATTCCCCGGCGGCGAAGCTCCGCGATTGGCTTGTTTCCGAAGATGGTCAACGCACGGTTCGCGAAAGCGGATACGTTCCGATCAATTCAAAAATCGCCGCCGAATGAAATCCGCCCTGCGATAAACTTACGGCACCAGTTTGATGATCCCGCGATGGTCCTGCTCCTTGACGCCGAAGTCGATATAGCCCCGAAACATGATACCGAGCGTATTGAAGTCGGCGTCGGCCCGCTCGACCGTTGGGCGGTCGACCCCGCTGAGAAACGCGACTTCCAGGGCCGCCAATCGGAGCGGATCGGCCAAAAGATACCACGCCAAGTCGCTGGAATTTTTGAACGCCGGACTCGCCAGATAGGGGGTCGAAACGATCTCGTACTTGCCCGTATGCGGGTTCATCGCCGGTTTCGGCTTGTTGATATCCGTACTCTCATTGATCGTGACGCTCTTCATGAGCATCTCGGCCATGACCTTCAGCGCCGTCGGCACCAGCAGGATTTTCGGCGGAATGCCGAGCGGACGACCCGCCGACCGTTCCTGCTCCGAAAATCTCAGTTCCGCGTTCGTCAGACCCGGAATATCGAGCGAACAGTTCGCACCGGAAAACATATTCTTATGTTCGGTCGAAAAGAACGGCTTGCCGTCCGATTGATTCGCGTTTGCCAAAAGACACTGCCAGACGGCGTCATTGATCGCCTCCGACGCCCCGATCCCGATCGCGCGGGGAATGTCGGTGAACGCGCCGAGATCGTCGTCGATGATCATTTGGCGAGTCAGACTGAACATGATACCGTGCGTATCGATCTTCTGGCTGAACTGCTGCTCGTCGAGTTTGCCGTGCTTCAACTCCCCGTCCGATGCGACCTTTTCGTACTTGAAAAGGCCGTTCATGCGATACCTCGTATGTTGCTGGAAATTGTTGACACTGGCGATCTTGACGATTTTGCGCCAGGTATCGTCCATCTGCAAGAAACCTTCCAGCAGCGTCTTGTTTGCGACGTTCGACAGAATCCCGGGCAGCGCCATACTGGAAAACGCAGCTTCCAGCCACCCCCGGGAATCACGACGAAATTTCGGCAGATGCTTGCCGGCACAGATCAGTTCACAAAACTCCTGGATGCCGATCCCGCGATACCGATCGGCGGCTTCCAGCGTTTTTTCGTCGTACTGCGATTCAAGATACTTCACGGACGAGCCGGAGGTCGAAAGGGCGATCGCTTCGAGTGTTTTCGGCGTCATGGCGTCGTTGCGGATGATCGGTTGCTGCGGAATACGGTCGCTCGGCGGGATTTGACGATTCTGGAATGCCGTTCGGAACCGTTCCACGGTCCAGTTTTCGGTAATCGCCTGACATTCCAGATCCGGATGTTTGCCGCCACCGATCGCCTGGATCGTCGCGATTCGACGCTGGTCGGCCAGAAGCTGCTGATAAAGTTCCATCGGATTCGGCTCGGACGATTTGGCGTCAAGCTGTTCCGGTTCCGGCTTGGTATCCGTTTCGAGTTTCTTTTCAGGTTCGTCCGGCGATTCCTGAGCCTGAATCACCGCACCCGTCTGGTCGTCGGCGGCGTTGTCGACGAAGCTGATCTCCTTGAGCGTCATGCTGCGCACGACCTCCAAGGGACCGCTGAATTCCTTGCCGTTGACGTTGACCTTTTGGCCCGCCGCGATGTAGTCGGTTTTGTACACGGGACCGCCGATACTCATTTTCCAAGGGAAGCCGTTCAGCCCGGATTTCAAGACGTCCCGGGCGAACGAGGTGTCGCGACTGATGACGCCTTCCGCCGTGAGCTGCCCCGCACCCGCTTCGATCCGGATCGTGTGACCGACGCCCTGCTGCGATTTGTGATCAAGTCGGACCGGGATATGTTGCGACGGAATATCGATGCCCGCCAGATCGACCACGACCGGCAGATCGAAGCCCTGCACCCGCATCATGGAGCCGGTATAAGCGGTCAAGGTAAACGTCGGCAGGGCTGCTTGTGGGGCGTCAGTCCCCGCCGCCTCCATCTGCTTCGGTTCGGTGTTTTTCACTTCGACGTTTCGGCTGTCGAACCACAGTTTCGTCAGAATCTTCTTCATAAATGGTGTCAGTAGAATTGTTGTTGTTCGAGCCCGGTATTACGAGCTTGAGTTCTTTCATGAGATCGCGTTCCTTCGCGGCCTGTCGGAGTTCCATCTCCCAGTCTTTTCCTTGTTTCGCGTATTCGATCGCCAGATTCGAGGTCAACGAATCGAGCCGTTTCGACTGCGCGTTCGCTTCCTTCATCGGATCCACATGCTCCATCCCATCCCAATACCAGCAGCGGACGGCCGCTGCACCCCGGCTGGAGCTTCCGCTCCGAGATAACACCGCCGCTTCCGTTGGGCGCTGTGATGATCGAGCGGAAAGAGTCGTAAAGGGATGGTGTTTAGCGGTGTCACGCAGCGCGATCCAGCTGTCGAAGATCGGGTCCATGACGACCCGGGCGCATTGCGATTGCTCGATCCGGATACTGCGAAAGTACGTCTGGTGGTCCAAGCGACCGGACGCATAATTGTGCTGCGAGGAATCGCCGGTCAAAACATTGACCGGAACCAGCAAACAACGTCCGATTTCGCCCAGGATTTCCCGTTTGAATTCCGCGTAGGTCGTGTTCGGATGCTCCGCCCGGATCTGGCCGAGCTTCCAGCCGTCCGCCAGCACCGTCGCCATGCGTTTTTCTAGCGGTACCACGTCCATCGGCTCCAGCGGCTGAGCTTCTCCGTTCGCGGGTGCGTCGGTATAAAGAACCGCCGCGAAGTCCGCCGCTGTTTCCGCGGCTGCCAAAACCGCCAACGTGTAACGCCGCAGTTGCGCAAATAGCGGTAACGCCGGAGTCGTTTCGGGTATCCCGCGATGCTGCCCGGGCCGGTCCATACGGTACCAGTGGATCATCGCTTCGACCGGCACTTTTTCGAATTCGTTCGGCTGGTACGAGCCGTCGCCGGGATGATGCTTGAGCAGATAATACTGCTGCGGATTCCCATAGATGTCGAACTCGATCCCGTCGACGAGGCGATCGGCGTCACGAACCGGCTCGGGTGACGTGATTCGGTCCGCCTCAATGAGCCGCAGATCGAGTTTGACCGGATACGGCAGATTCGGGTTCCGCACGAGCACCGCGAACGCCTCGCCGTCCGTCGCCTTCGCCATCCGCATCGCCCGAAGTTTTTGCGGCAGATCGATCTGTTCGCACCATTCGGCAAACTCCTCCTCGACCCGATTATTGTACACGTCCCGGTCCGTGAGCAGTTGCAAACGCGGCCCGGTTCCAATGCAATCCCCCGCAATGGTCAGGATCATGCCTTTCGCATAGGAATTGTTGGCGATTTCGTACCGGGACCGGTTCCGCAGCGTTCGCCTGACCTCCGTCGACATGGCACCGTCGGCGGATAATGCGTCCGCCATCGACCAGTGCCGCATGTTCTCCGTCGTCGTCTGCGCGGCGTCATAACGACCGAGCAGAAGGCGAGGTCTCGGTCTCTCTTTCTTTTTACCAAAAAACCACATGAATAAGTGAGAGGTGAGAAGTGATAGGTGATAAAATGATAGGTGAAATCAAACGTGATCGGTGCAAATAAAAGTATCACTTATCACCTATCCCTTATCACCTATTTACACCGTTCCGTCGGGAGAGATGCGGAAGATTCGGATGCCGAAGCCGGATTTCGTTGCTTTTTGAGAGGCCAAAAATTTCGCAAGGGCGATCTGGTCGCGTAAAGAATGCTGTTCGACACTTCCGGCGTCACCTTCGACCCGTTTCGGTCCGGCGGCGTTGTCCAGAATCTGTTGTTCCAGAGACGGAGGAATGTCCGAAGGTTCTTCGTCCAGATCGATCCGGGCGACGTCGGTGTCACGTTCAAAAAAATCGTTTTTCATTTGCGTTATGCGGAAACGACGACGCGAAGCGTCATAGTTTCCGGCAAAAGGACGTCCGGCTTGAGTGTAATGACGTTCTCGGACGTCGGCTCCCAGTCGACTCCGATGGGAAGCAGCGTGCCGTCGGTGGTGTCGTACACCTGGACGGATGCGATGTCTTTCGTATTGAGATTGTGCGTGACGGGGTAGGACGTTTCGATGCCGTCACATTCGACGTCGACGACCGCCGGAACGCGACCGGCGGCGGCATCGACGTAGGCTTTGTTGGCATAATGTTCCGGCAGGACCGGTGTCAGCGGCGACCCGCGATGCGAAAAATCCATCTCCTCGGTCGTCGCCAGTTTGTTAAGCGGTACGTTCAGTTCGGCCATGATTTGTAGAGGTTTCAGACCGCAGGCTTCAGACTTCAGGAAAAAAGCCGAAGTGCAAAACAAGCGTCTTATGCCCATAAAGGTGAATGAAAATTCTGAAGCCTGAAGCCTCAAAATCGTAAAATTGCAAATCCGGACATCGGAATCTCGAACAGAACCTCGCAGTACTCAAGGGTTTGCGTCAAGCGGTTGACGCCGTGCCCGATCTTGTTGCCGTTGTCGTCGTAGGTTTCAATCAGCGGTCTGAGCGAGCCGAGCTTGTGATCGATCCGCCAAACCGTCGACGGTTCCGTTTGCTCGTGAACGTAAACGCCGCCGAGAAAATGTTTCTCCAGAAGATCGGCGTTATGATTGATCGCTAACGCCAGCGATTTGAGTGTCGGTTCCATCGTTGTCCTTCCTGATGTAACATAGCGGCGAAGGCGAAGAATTTCGCAAAGAAAATGACGCTATTCCAAAATTCATTCAAAATCGTTGTTTGATTCGCTCCGAAAGTTTGATTCGGGCCCGCGTGGGAGCGTTTTTCAGACGAAACATCGGCAGCTCCGCCCCGCATAGTGACGCCCCGACCGCGCAGCCGACCAGACAATCGAGCCAGTGGTTGTCGGGATTGTTCGCCCGGTTCTTCCACTCGTCGACCGTGCGGCCATTGGCCATCGTTTTGACCCGGTATTCCGCCGTGAGATGCTCGGAAAGCAACAAGTGCCGCTTGGCGTCATGTCCGAACAGCGACAGACAGCCGGGATCGCCCATCAGAACGCCGAGCCGGGCATGAACGAACGATTTCCAGTAGTTTGTATCGATCAGAACATGCCGGACCGCCCGACTGCCGGTACTTCCGGGTATGCGCCAATGATGCCCGATCCGGTCGCCCCGCTTCTTTTTGTACTCCGAAAACGGCTGCGTTGACGCCCCGACGTATTGACCGTGCGACGGGAACAGAATGCCCGAATGAATCGACTGGCGGCAGAATTGATACACCACATCGGTCGTCTGGCCCCAGTTCGCATCAATCATGCACTTTTCGACGCGCATTTCGGTCCCGTCATCCCGGTAGTAAATCCGAGCGAGTCGTTCTTGAGCGAGCTGCTCCAAAGCCGCATAGACCGCCGCTTCCAAGCCCGCCCCGCCGGTCGCGAGCATCAGGGTTTTCTGCATATCGCGCAGTGTAAAATAGTCCCGCTTCTGATCCGGCCAGGTTCCGTAATCGATCATCGCGCCGGAAAAGTTCTCCTCCCATGCCGCGAGCATCCAAAAAAGAGCATTCTGATGTACGTCGATGAACATCGTCAAATGATTGCACCCCATAGGGATGACGCCCTGCCGATGCCCGTTCGTTTTCGCGGCGATCTGCTCGGACGTGAGCATCTCTTCTCCGAGGTCTTCCAGAATCGGCTCATTCTGGAACTCCGAGGCGAACGCGGATTCGTCCCGGAATTTCAGGTTCATCGCATGCTGCAAGGCGCTGATTTCGTCCGAATTGAACCGCTCCGGCCACGCGACCCGGGAACCGGCGTCCATCGCCTCGCGGTGTTCCCGATAGAATTCCGTCGCGATGGCACCGTCCCCGTCGTTGCGCAGCGAATCGGCCCGCAGCTCGGCGTATTTCGACCAGAGCACTTCGTTGATCGGGAACGAATAGATCATTTTCGTGCGCTCCCCCTGCCAGTCGGGATGTTTTTCGCGGTCCAGGATTTTCGACGCCATATCTTCCGGTCGAATAACCGTACACGCCATGAGTCCCGCGATTTTTTTGCCCGGTCCCGCCATGCCCAGCACGTCCCCGGCCAGAATCGATTCCCGGCGTTCCGACTGCGACCGCGACCACGCCGACTCGGTCGTCTGCGGATCGTCGATGAGCACCAGCCGTGGCCGCACGACCTGACCGTCCGGCCTCGCATGCTGCTGACCGCGAATATCGCTGCCACGCATGCCGCTACTGGAAATCACGACGCCGCTGGCCCTTGAACCGCTGATCGTCGGTAACACCACCTTGTCCGCCGACCATTCGATTCGGGTCGGTTCGCCGAGATGCTTTTGGCCTTTTTGACGGTTCGCGATTCGTTCGAGGCACTTGATCGGATAGCAAACCTCGGGAAAATCGGCCTGCAGCAAAACATTCGTTTCGAGCCAAGTTTTGATGTTCTCCAGAAGATTCTGGGCGCGTTCAGCGCTGGCTGCAATGAGACAAACGAACGGCGCGGAACCGTCGAATGCCGCCCAAACGACCGCGACTTGGCAAAGGCAACTCTTACCCGCTCCGCGCGGCATCGCCATCGCGAAAAGCCCGCCCTCGCGAACCGCTTTTTCGATTTTCGCGATGACTCGCAAGTGATCCTCCGACCACGGCAGATAGAAAATCTCCTTGAAATACGTTTCACAGAACGTTTGGAACGAGTTGAGTGCGGCGGCTTTACGGTCCGGGTTTTCGGTGTCGGGAATGATTCCGATATCCTGCGCCGCACGGACCGCCTCGGCGCTCTTGATCGTTTGCAGCCGCCGTTTCTCGGCATAATCGATTCCCGGCGGCTTCTCCGTGAAGAATTCAAGCGTCAGCCACGCGGCGTACTGGAACAGATTGATCGTCTTATCGGTCCCGATGGTGTAACCAGCCTGGTTCCGATGACGCCGGAGCCGCGATTCGTTGATCACGGTCCCGAGCCCGGCGGTATTGAGAAGCCGCATCAGCTCCGCCGGTTTCAAAGTTTGTGGATTAATCGACATTGTTATTCGAGGCTTCGCCCGTTAAAAAGGCGGTGTATTGCAAAAGATTGATGTTGTCGTCCGCCGAAAGAAGATTGCCGGACTCGGCGACGATCCGGACCTGCTCTTCCGTGATCCGTTGGCGATAGGAATTGGAAAGGAGCGTCGCCAGGATTTCCGGCGTCAAAGAGGTGATGTTCAAAGAGGTCGACATGATGAAAATAACCGAACAAGGGATGGTTTTCCGGGGAAAACATGGGAGAATGAAGGTCGAAGTATCAGAAAAACCGTGAGTGAAACGACCGAAATACGAAGAGGGTTTCTTCCGGCTTGCCGAAAAATTCCCATGAAAAATCAAATACGAGCCTTCATCGCCGTCGACCTTTCGGAAAAAATTCGTCTCGGGATCGAACGGTTCGTCCAAACGCTCCGGAACCCGAACGACGGAATTAAATGGGTCGAATCCGGGAATTTGCACCTCACTTTAAAATTTCTCGGTGACATTCCGGTCGCTGATGTTCCAGCAATTTCAAAAGCGATGACCGACGCGGCTGCGTCCGTCGAACCGTTTGACCTCGAATGGTTCGGACTCGGAGCGTTTCCGAACCCGAACTTCCCGAAAATCGTTTGGATCGGCTGCCGGGCGGGAAGTGAATCAATTATTCGCTTGGCAACCGAAGTCGAAGACAAAATCGTGCAACTCGGCTATCCCAAAGAAAATCGGGCCTTTTCGCCGCATTTGACGCTTGGACGCATCAAACAGACCGGCCATTCGTTCGCCGAAACCATCGAAGCGGAGAAAAACCGATCGTTCGGAACCGGTCCGGTCTCGGAAATCGTGCTCTATTCCAGCGATCTCACTTCGCAGGGACCGATTTATACAAAATTGGCGTCCGCACCTTTGTGACGGCTACGGATCGAGAAAAATCGCCGACTTGAGAAACTGTCTCGCTCCTTTTGGAATTAATGGAAGATTGTCGATATCCGCTTCCTCGATGAGCGTGATCGGCATGTTTTTCTTGAGCGCGAAGAACATTTCTTCTTTGACTCCCGCGCTTTGCTGCCATCCGTCAAGGCCAACGATCAAAAGTTCGGAACAAAGGTCGAGGATCGCGGTGTCCTGGTGCATCCAAAATTCGTGCGGTTTTTCATCGAGAAACTCGGCAATTGGAACACTGTGGCTCAGCGGGGAAAAGACAACAATATTTGCCTCTATCAATTTCGCGGCAGCCCGGCAAGCCTGACGGAATCGGTGTTCCCGGACCTCGGCTTGGGAATGTGCATACGGCGCGGCAACGTACAAAATCGGCTTGTTTTTCATATCAGTTTTCGCTGGGAGTGGAAAGAATGCGCCGCCTTGCCAGATCGGCATATTCCGGAATCAGCTCGATCCCGATAAAATTCCGATTCATCCGGCGGCAAACGACACCCGTTGTGCCCGAACCGGCAAACGGGTCCAGCACGGTGTCACCGGGAAGCGTAAAGAGTTTGACGAACCATTCGGGAATCGACTCGGGGAACGCGGCACTATGCCCCCGGTTCCGGGTTTCCGCCGCCAAGTGTAAGACATTCGATGGATAAACGTACTTTCGACCGACGCAGTTGCGAATGGAACGATTGAACCGGCTCCCCGTCGCGGAATCGGCCTTCCGTTCATCGTTTCCCGAAAGCTGGCGTGCCCGAAGCGCCGTTTTGGCGGTACATTTGACTCTGACTTCGTCTTGGAACATTTGGAAGTGCCGTGTTTTATTGAACTGAATCAACCGCTCCCAAGCGTCGCGGAATCGGTTCGGCCATTTGCCGGGAAAGCAGTTCTTTTTGTGCCAGACAACGCCGTTAAGTGCTTTCCTTCTTGGAGTGCGGGCGCCTCGCCCGCCAACTGGAAGTCGGTGACCGCTTG
>JAVBTU010000275.1:0-3911 GCA_031556015.1 Thermoguttaceae bacterium | reverse complement strand
AATCTGCCGTTTTTGATTCATGACACAAACTTGAATGGTATTTTGATGGTAGTCAAGTCCGACGAAAATTGGTAAATTGAACATCTCCGGTGCTCCTTTGTTGAGGGTGAGGTTGTGAAAATTTCTTCTAATCACAGTTTAGCTCACACTGGACAAGGAGTTACCGGTTTTTCATACAAACTTTCCTCGTAAGCACGGTGTACGGGTTCAAGTAATTTCGAGTCGATCTTGACTGTTCTGTCTCTTTCAAATTCGGCTGTTCCGGATTTCAATAAGAGTGGGTTGCAACCTCCGTTGCGATAAGCCTGCATGAGCAAATCCAAGGCCTCATTGTCTCCGGCCGGCCGGGCCAATGAGATTGCACCGCCGACAAGAATGAACAATGTCGCTATAAACAATTGAAAAATTTGCCGCACACCAGACTCCTTGTGTTTATGACTCGAGGCAAGTTGTCAACAATGTTGCGTACCGCCTAACAAACAGCTCCAAGCCTTTTCGCTCTTCGGGACCGATGGTGTAATGAATCGCGTTGTGGAAGTAGTCGGACAGAACCGCTTCGTCGACCAGGAGCGGGCAAGCGGCCTGCTGCGCGGTTTCCAACTTTTCGACGATGATCCGGTCAATGTCCGTCAAGCCGCGGTCCCTGGCGGTGTTGAGACCCTTTTCCAGAAATTCACGTCGGTTCTCCAGCGATTTGAGTCCGATCCACGCCGCGAAAACGAACGGCAATCCGGTCGTTTGAATCCACCAGGTCCCCAGATCGATCCGGATTTTCCAGACGCTTGCGTCCTCTTGAAACGCCAAAGCCCGGTCGCCGATCACGACCATCGCGTCCGCGTCGCAGCGGTTCAGGTCCGCGTCCAGATCGAGCGGAACCTTTTCCGGTGTGATACCGTGAAGCTCACGGAGCATTGCCGCCGAAAGCGTGACGCTGGTTCGCGACGCGGCGTCCAGGGCGATCCGACGGATGTCCGAAAGCGGGACCCGGCTGAAAAGGAGAACGCTTTTCACTTCCCCCCGGGCACCGATGCACGCATTTCCGTAAACGACGGCGTCCGGGATCGCGGCCAACTCGGCGACCGGCATCAGGGCCAAATCGATTTCCCCGGCAAGAAGCCCCTTTCGCATCGCCGAAGGATACCACGACGAAAGCGTCGAGCCGGGCAACTCTTCTTCCAGGTATCGCGTCAGCGGCCAGGCGTTGTAAAACGGAACGGTTGCGATTTTCAAATCGGGAGAGTTCATCGGTTGTTGTTTTCCCAGCGTTTTACGGCGTAAACGGTGACGGCCAGGCAGCACAGTGCGATCAGGAGGATGAAACCGATCGCCAGTTGAACGGTTCCGTCGGAGCAAATTTGGTGCCAACGGTCCGGCAGGTTCTTCCAGACCCAAGCAATGAAGATCACGGTCAGGTAAATCGGCGCAACGTATTTGATCAAAATTTTCATGACGCCGGGAATCCGGAGATGAGATCCGCGACGCAATTCTTCAAGTCCCTTGTCGATCCCCATCACCCAGGCGAAGACGAACACCTGTATTCCCGCAACGATGAAGAGGAAGAAATTCGCGATCCAAAAATCGACCGTGTCCAACGCGGTCAACCCTTTCGAAAAGTACCCGATAAACGACGCCCCGAGAAGACTGACCGTGCCGAGCATCGCAACGCTCCGGTGTCGTCCGATTCCGAACGACTCTTCCAGGAACGCGATCGGCGGTTGCAAGATCGAAACGGAGCTGGTAATCGCCGCGAGAAACAACAGGGCGAAGAAAAAGAAGCCGAACATTTGTCCCAGCGGCATCCGGTCGAACACTTGCGGCAACGCTTGAAAACCGATCGTAAACGAACTGCCGAGATTTTCGACCGTCATGAACTGCGGACCGAGGAACATGACCGCTGCCGGAACGATCATCATGCTCGCGAGGACGACTTCGCAAAATCCGTTTCCCGAGGCCGCGGTCAAACAGGACAGCGCAATGTCGTCGTCGTTCTTCATATAGCTCGTGTACGTAATGATGATTCCCATTCCGAGCGAGAGGGAAAAGAACACGTGTCCCGCCGCGGCCAACCACGCTTCCGGATTCGCCAAAGCGGTCCAAAACGTCTGCCCGGGCCGGATCGGGTTCCAAACATAGCCGAGCCCGTCCTGGACGCTTTGCCCTTCCAAACCGGTCGGATTACCGAGCGTGAGAACCCGCGCGAGAATGATGAACGAAAAGAAAATCAACAGCGGCATCGCCCATTTGCAAAACGCTTCGATTCCACGCGATATCCCCCGATAGATCAGATAATAATTGGCGACGAAACAGACGAAAAATGCAACGATCCGCCCGTCGAAAAGCCCCCCGGAAAAAATCGCGCCGTTGGAATCGATTCCGATCAGATTCGCGAAAAACGCCTGGAAATGCCCGGAATCCCCCAGATGCATCGATCCTTGCAAGTATTTCACGGCGTAGACGAGACACCACGATTCCAGGAGGACGTAGTACATGAAGATCAGCATGGGGACCATGATCCCGAGCGAACCGACGTAAGCGGTCCAACGTTTGCCGGTCACGCTCCGCAGGATGCCGGGCACGGAGTGAAATCCGCGATGTCCGCCGTATCGTCCCAGCGCCCATTCGGTCCAGGCGAGCGGCAAACCGATCAGCAGGAACGAAACGAAATACGGAATCATGAACGAAACGCCGCCGTAGATCGCCGCCTGTCCCGGAAATCGCAAAAAATTACCGAGCCCGACCGCGCTGCCGGTCACGGCCAGAATGACGCCAAGCTGCGAACTCCAGGATTCTTTTTTCATTCTTCTTCGACTTCAAGGATCGTTTCGACGCCGGTTTCCTTCGTAAAACGTCCGAAAAACAGGTCGCTGACCAGGTTGTGTCCCAGCACGGTCCGGTTGCGCTGCTCCGTCAGCGAACGATAAAGCAAGTACTGGTTTTTGTGCGACTGCACGCGAAATCCGACCGCTTGGTCGCTTGACGCCTTTTCCAACTTTTCGCCGACCGACAATCTCCGCCAAGTGTACGGGTACCGGATCCGGGACGTGTTCATCTCGAAGAAAAGCGGGGCGAACAGCGCGACGCCGTTGCCGAATTGCCGTAGCACCAGGGAGTCTTCTTCGAACGAAAGTTCCCCGGACGCCGCATCCGAATCCCACTCCGGAAGTCCTAAAGGGAGGATGCGCAGCAGCGGATATTCCTTCGAACTCGACGTCGAAAAGAGAACCCGCTCCATTCCGTGGGGCTCACCCGCTTGTCCGCGAATCCAGGGGGACAACGGGATTCGGAGTTCGTATTCGATGCGCGGGGCGGCTTGCGAAGGTTTTTCCGGTTTCTTTTTCCGTTGTTGCGCGTAATACTCTTTGCGCGGCAAAACGGAATCGGCGATTACCATCACTTCCTCTTCATGGGCAAGGATGAAATGCCGTTGAATCCGGAACCCGTCGCCGAGGAAACATTCCAGTTCCAGATAATCGTGGGTCGGCTCGTGAATTTCGCACAGCGAGATCCAATCGCCGTCCGGACTGAGTCGTTTTCCGTTTCGCGCGACGGAAACGTTCATCAAGCCGCTGAAAATCGAGTGCGATTGAAAATTGAACTCGGCGAGCACCCGGGAGTCGGTCCAGCCGCCGAACGGCGTCGTCGCGCTTCGGACGGCATGTTTGGTAAAAGATTCCGGGGGCGTTCCGTAAGCGACCGCAAGGGACGGATGCTGTTGCGGCCAATCCGCCCGAAGCATTCCGAACCGACTCCAATCGGAGAAAAACGAAGCGTTGGGCAACCGGGAATCCTTCTCTTCGTTTTTCCGTGCGGTCGCTTTTTTTAAGGAGAAAAAGCTTTGGGCGCCCGCGTTTTGCTTTTAATAGGAAACGAAAAAAAGGGCTGATTAGTCAGGTTTTGGAAAAGCAGCCGAT
>JAVBTU010000488.1:0-2862 GCA_031556015.1 Thermoguttaceae bacterium | reverse complement strand
AACGAGGGAGCGGTTTGTCCGGCGGAGCGGTTGAACAATAAAAGGTATAGCGACTGTTGGCTCACGAATCTTCTCGTAGCCGCTTCGCTCAGCGGCACCAAAAAACCGCCCCCCAAAATACGAAAAGACTAGAAAAATTGAACATCGCGGCGATCGGCTGCGGCGGACAGGGAAGTTATGATCTTGAGCAAATGGAATCGGAAAACATCGTCGCCCTGTGCGATGTCGACGAAAAAAACGCGGCCGGAATGTACCAAAAATACGACAAGGCTCCGAAGTTTCGCGATTACCGGGTCATGCTCGACAAGAGGGAAAAGGAAATCGACGCGGTTCTCGTCGCAACGCCGGACCACACCCACGCACCTGCTTCTCTTCGGGCCATGAGGCGTGGAAAGCATGTCTATTGCGAAAAGCCGTTGACGTGGAGCATTGAGGAAGCGAGACGAATGGCCGAAGCCGCTCAAAAATACGGTGTGGTGACACAAATGGGGACGCAAGGCATGGGAGAAGAGGGGACCCGCGAGGGGATCGAGTGGATTCGAAGCGGCGTCCTCGGAAAGGTCGGCGAAATGCACGGTTGGTCGGATCGTCCCATCTGGCCGCAGGGAGTCCAACGCCCTACGGAAACCATGACCGTCCCTAAAACGATGGATTGGGACCTTTGGCTCGGCGCGGCGCCGGAGCGTCCTTACCATGCGCAATACGCCCCGTTCAACTGGCGCGGGTGGTACGACTTCGGAACCGGCGCCGTCGGAGATATGGGAATTCATAACGTCGCGATGATGTACGTTGCGCTAAAACTCGGTCCGATCGCTTCGGTGGAATTGATTCGGCGGTCGGAAAAAACGAAAGAAACATTCCCTAAACAAACGATTGTCCGCTACGAATTTGCCGCAACGGAGCAAAGTCCCGCCCTGACATTCACATGGTACGACGGTCGACTTCTTCCGGCGGAGGAGCTCCTGAAAAGTAAGGGGTACCAGGAGCCGATCGCCGAAAACGGCTCCATCCTCGTCGGCGAGCGGGGAACGCTCTATTCCATCGAATGGACCGGCGGCGACTTGCGTCTTCTCCCGGAAAAGGCTTTTTCCGATCGGAAAAAGCCCGCCCCCTCCGTCCCCAGAGCGCCGCACGGACATTACAAAGAGTGGATTCAAGCGTGCAAAGGCGACGGGAAAGCGTTTTGCGATTTCGCGAGTTTCGGAGCGCCGCTGACCGAAGTGATGCTGCTTGGAAACACGGTCGTTCGGCACGGCGAGCCAGGACAAAAGGTGTTATGGAACGCGGAAAAAATGGACATCACCGATTCCTCGGGAAAACCTCTCGACGCCTTCCAAAACGCGGAACCGATTCGACGGACGCAATATAGAAAAGGTTTCGGATTGGATGAATAAAGCTTCGCCGGAAAACAAAAACAGAGCGGGAAGCGTAAGCGAGCGCACCTCAAGAAGAAAACCCCACCATGCGTCTTCCTCGTAATGTAATCGTTCTGATTTTCCTGATCGCCTGCTGGTTCGGCATGGAAACGGTTCACGAACTTGGACACGTTCTCGCGGCGTGGTGCAGCGGGGCGACGGTCGAGCGGGTCGTTTTGCTGCCGATTTCTCGAACGGATACCGTTGGCGTCAAGTGTCCGCTTTTCGTTCATGGAGCCGGGGCGGTTTTCGGAGCGACGTTTCCCGTACTTTTATGGGGAATTGTCCGCATGGTTTGTTTGAAGTACGCGTATCTTTTCCGCTTCTTCGCCGGGTTCTGCCTGATCGCCAACGGTGCGTACATCGGAGCGGACTTCTCGAGGGTAGGCCCGACCGACGCGGGATTGTTGATGGAACACGGAGCGTACCGCGTCGTTCTTGTCCTTTTCGGTCTGATTTGCGTATCCGGCGGCCTGTTTCTTTGGCACGGTCAGTCGCGGTTCTTCTTTCCGAAATACTCCCGCCTTCAAGGGACACAATCGCGATGACCCCCGACGCCAACCATAAACGGGTTCCGGTGTCCGTGAAAGACTCATCGATATTCAGACGTCGATTTCAGCGGCTGTTGATCAACCGTTTCATTTCCGAAACCGCTTGCTGCAAGCCGATGTAAAGAGCCCGGCTGACGATGCTGTGTCCGATATTCAACTCGAACATGTTCGGAATCCAGGCGACCGGCAGGACGTTATGGTACGTCAAACCGTGCCCGCCGTGGAGACGCATACCGAGTGAGGAAATCAACTTTCCCCCCTCGGTCAAACGGCAAAGCTCCTTGCGGCGTCGCGAATCCGTTTCCGCGTTGGCGTACGAACCGGTATGCAGCTCGACCGCGTCGCAGCCGAGCGTTTTCGCCGCTTCGATCTGGATCGGGTCCGGATCGAGAAACGCACTGACGAAAATCCCCTTTTCTTTCAACCGGGCGACGATTTCCGCGACCTTGTTTTTTGAAGTGAGAATATCCAGCCCCCCCTCGGTCGTGATTTCGTTCCGTTTTTCCGGGACGAGCGTCGCTTGATCCGGCACGATCTGACAAGCGATTTTCGTGATTTCGTCCGTACAGGACATTTCCAGATTCAGCTTTGCCCGAACGGTTTCGCGAAGCAAGCGGACATCGCGGTCGTTGATATGCCGTCGGTCTTCGCGGAGATGGACCGTAATTCCATCCGCGCCGCCGAGTTCGGCCAAAGCAGCCGCCCAAATCGGGTCCGGCTCCGTCGTTTGTCGGGCCTGCCGAACTGTTGCAATGTGGTCGATATTGACGCCAAGTTCGATCATGGAAGGAATGAGTTGGAGACGTGCGAACAACAAGAGAACCCACCGGAATTATAGACGTTTTCGCGCTCGCGAAAAGTCCTCGGAAAAGGATCAAAGTTAGCCCCGTCGCCTG
>JAVBTU010000123.1:0-9792 GCA_031556015.1 Thermoguttaceae bacterium | reverse complement strand
GTCGGGCGCCCGGGATAAACTCGTGTTCTACGACCCCGCCGATCCGGACACGAACGTCCTGTGGGACAAGCTGACCGTGACGCAACGGGAAATGATTTTCTTCAATCCGAAGCAGCAAACCTTTCACGGCCGGCCCGGCTTCGTCGTCATGGCGATGGTGTTTATCCTCGCGATTCCGGTCGAATTATATCTGTTCGGTTCCCAATTGGTGTCGTTCGCGGCTCGGCTTTTTTGATTTTCAACCCGTGCAATTCCAACGAACAGAACAGCTTTTGGGAGCCGAAGCGCTTTCGCGGATACGGAAATCGTTCGTCGTCGTGGTCGGGCTCGGCGCCGTCGGGGGATTCGCGACCGAGGCACTGGCTCGATCCGGCGTCGGACGCCTTCGACTTGTCGATCACGACACGATTCGGGAAAGCAACCTGAACCGGCAGATTTTCGCGCTTTGGGACACGCTTGGTCGTAAGAAAACGGACGTCGCCGCCGTGCGGGTCCGCACCATTTCTCCGGAGTGTCGTGTGGAAACGCTTGACGCCTTCGTTCACACCGACACACTCGAACAGGTCCTCGTCGGGGAGCCGGACATGGTGATCGACGCGATCGACTCGCTCAATCCGAAAATCGAACTGATCGCCGAGTTGATCCGTCGCAAGCAAACGGCGATTTCCAGCATGGGGGCGGCTCTGCGGGTCGACCCGACGAAAATTCGGATCGGCGATCTCGCGGAAATCACACACTGCCCGCTGGCCGCGTTTTTACGCAAACGCCTCCGCCGTCGGGAAGTCGAGCCGCATTTGCCATGCGTCTATTCGAATGAAGAAACGCGACTTCTGCACCGCGACGCCGTCTTTCCACCGGATGAAACGGAAATTCACTTCCAGGAGAAAGGCCGCCGCCGAAGTGCGCTCGGAAGCCTGCCGACGATCACCGGCATTTTCGGCCTGACGATCGCCCATTGGGTTCTGATGCGGCTCGCCCGTAAGGAAACAATGTCAAAATAATGGCGGCATGTGCCGCTCGGAATCACTGGTATTGAATACGGAACCAAATATGACACCGCTACTTGTTGACGTTTGGGTGTCTACTATTATTTCGTCGTATCGACATCCCACCACCATTGACCGGGAGCGAGTTCGAGATGGACGCGGTCTTTCGTCGTCTCGATCCGCTCCTTTTCCGACGCTTTGGCTAAATTGGTGTCAAGGGCGTTTTCCGGTTGAATCACGACGCCGCCGCTAACCGGAGCACCGAATTGATTGCCGTTGGCGCTTTCGACCCGGGCGACGACCGAAGCGACCTTTTCCGGCGTCCGATAGGTTTCGACCGGATAATTCTCTTCGGAGCCGAGGTAATCCATGTTCCAACCGCTTTTTTCGTAGAACCCTTCCTTCTGGATGTGAGCGGCGCAGACGAGCATGTCGATCACGTTGCGAAGTTGGGCGTAAACGGGCGCGGCGTGCGCGATTTTCGGGTATTGGTTCGTAAAGCTCTTCACGAACGCCTGGCTCGCACGATTCCGGCTTCCGGAGCGCCCGGTGAGCCGTTCGCCGGTCGATTTGACCAATTCCGCTTCGTCGACCAGCTTGACGCCATCGCCGACCAATTCCATGGCCGAGCCGTCGTCGGTCTTTTTGACACATTCGTAGTTCGGAACGAAGTACCAACGAATCAACGCGTTGTTGCCCATGCTCGAAGGGTTGGCATTGGCAATGTAAGTGACCATTTTCACGCCGGGATTCTCAAATCCCAAACCGATCAGCTTCATCCGGTAATCCGCCGCGACCAGGACTTGGGCCATGTGCGTGTTCGGGGCAATGCCGTCAACGCGAATATCGTGGTATCCAAGCGTTTCGCGAATACCGTTGACGAACTGGATTTTTTGCCGCTCCGCGACGGCGGGATCAAGCGACATTTGTCGGAAATTTTTCGTAAACGCCTGCATTTTGGCGAGTCCGTCCTGTGTCGGGTCGATGGAGCAACCGACAACGGAGGTTTTCGAGCCGCCGGCCGGATAGGCACGAAGTGCGACGACCAGATCTTCAAGTTCAAGGACGGGAAGCCCGGTGCTTTTTCCAACGATCGATCCGTCGCGTCCCTGAGTCCAGCCTTCGGCGGGACCGCCGACGACGATGTCGCCGGTTTCTTCGTAGAAGAAGACGTATTTGAGCCGAAGAACACCACACAGATACCGCATTTCATCGGTGATCTTTCCGTCGTTTTCGGCGATCGCTTTTTCCAGACGGTTGAGCGAAATCAATCGCATTTCGCTCTTCCGGTCGATGTCGCGGGGCAAAGCGAATTTGGATTGAGGAACCAGCCGCGGATTCGGAGCGAGACTCGTCGCCGAGGCCAAAACTCCCTGGGCGTTGATCACCACACCGGAGTTGCTGTACCCGTCGTTGTTATTGTTGTTATTGTTATTGTTGTTGTTATTGGTATTATTATTGTTATTGGTATTACTATTGTTATTGGTGTTGCTATTGTTGTTATTGGTCGTCTGCGCAGAGACGAATCCCGCGACGAGCATGAGAACCATGCAAGCGAGAAATGGAATAAAGCTCTTTTTTTGCCAAATCATCTGTGTCTCCCCGAACGTGTTCGTCAACGGAAATTACCCTTCCTAATGTTACCTTTCAAGAGAAAACCACGCAAGAAAAAACTGAGCGGCTTATCCCACATCGGTAAAATAGCATATAAACCAAGACGCTGCCTTTCAAAATCGATAATAATTCGTCAAAACCGTTTTGGCAAGAGTACGAACCGCCGAAAACGGAGATTGTGCGGAATGGGCGGATTGTACCGATTTGTGAAAATGGAGTGCACGCACTGGGCAGGCCCAGAGCGCGAATGAGTGGACGCCGGGTCAACAAGTGCGAGGTTTGAGCATTTCCCAATTGATTAATCCGGGCGGCAGGGTTTCGTTTTCGAAAGCGTCGATATTGGCAATTGTCGTATTGCCGATTCCTTCCACGGCGTCGACGGTGAAATACGCTTGGTGGGACGTAACGACGACGTTCGGGAACACGAGAATTCTCGCAATTTGGTCGTCGAGGATCACTTTGTCGGAATAATCTTCGAAAAAGAGGTTGGCTTCCTCCTCGTAAACGTCGAGTCCGAGCGAGCCGATTTTGCCTGACTTCAGGCCGACGATCACGTCTTCCGTGTCGACCAAAGCGCCGCGGCTGGTATTGAGAATCATCACGCCGGGCTTCATTTGATCGATTGTTTTTTTGCAGATCAAATGATGCGACTCGTCCGTCAACGGGCAATGCAGCGACAGGATGTCGACGCAACCGAGCAACTCGTCCAGGGGCAAGTATTCGACGCCGAGTTGGACCAGTTCCGGGTTTTGATGAATGTCGTAAGCAACGACCCTGCCGCCGAACGCGGTCATCAATTTCGCTGTGATCGCCCCGATTTTCCCGGTTCCGATCACGCCGAGCGTTTTCGAATGAATATCGTAGCCTAACAGGCCGTCGATGGAGAAATTGCCGTTGCGGGTTCGCGTGTACGCCCGGCAGATGTTCCGGCTCAGCGCGAGCATCAGGCCGATCGTATGTTCGGCGATGGAGTACGGAGAATAAGCGGGAACGCGACCGACGACCATGCCGAGTTTTTCCGCTTCGTAGAAATCCACGTTATTGAATCCCGCACAGCGTAAAGCGATAAAGCGGACTCCCAGTTTGTGAAGATGATCGAGAACTTCGACGTCGAGTACGTCGTTGACGAACACGCAAACGCAGGGAAATCCCTTCGCCAAAACGACGGTGTGCTTGTTCAAGCGGACGTCGATAAACGTGAATTCGTGCTTTTTTTTGACGTTGGCTTTGTTCAAAAACTCTTCGTCATACGGTTTGGTGCTGAAAACAGCGACTTTCATGGAGACTCCTTGTGCAAAATCCCGGTTGCGGCATGGGCTTACCCCGCGCTGAGGAGAGGTACGGTTACATCGAACTTGTTACCTCTATTATAGCATTCTCCATCTCGGCAAATGATTTTTATCCGCAGCATGAAAAATGCCTTTTCCGGTTAACAAAAACACAGGGCGGCAGGGCCGCCAGCCAAAACGAGCTGCCGCTCGGATAAGTGTTCGCTTCCGGTGGGCGCTTACTTCGTGAAAAAATTCACGATGTTTGAAGTTAGTAACACAGGGCGACCCTGCCTGCCGCCCCGTGTTCATAAACGACAAAGCTTGCTCGCGATTTTACGGCGAAACAGGCAATTTGCGAGCCTTTTCACGCTTCAAATGGATCTCGGTCAACAAGTCAACGTCGATCGCAAAGGGATCGTCGTCGGGAGATTCATCGTACTCGACTTCCCGTTTGGGGGTTTGCTCGACTTTCCGCAAGCGATCGAAAGACTCGCAGGAACCTTTTCGATTCGCTTGACGGTTGAGAATCCTCGACGAATCGTATCCGACCGAGAAAACGGAAACGGCGACGGGAATCATTCCCGTGTACGCGTAGGAATACGCGATTCGGTACCGCCCGGTACCGAGACGGTGAACGACGCCGAATCGGTAAGTATACCCTCGGACGACGGGAATCCAAAGATCACCGTTTTCGTCCGACCAGGCGCCGGACACGAACGAGGTCTCCCAACGGTGTTTCCGATTTTGGGGGGACAAATACGAGTGCGTGACTCGAACGACGCCGCTGGAGCCGGCAGTAAAGACATAGTAATCCTCATCGAATTCCGGACCGAACTTGCCGGAATCGGGGATCGTGGTGAACGAGAGACCGCGATATTTTCGCGAGTCGGTTGTTGAGGGAATGGAATATGCATCATGCGCACGAACTCCTGAATTTTTCATAGTGGGACATTGAATTTCGATCCAAACATGAAAAGTACTTCACGGTTGTGAATCATCAACCGCGAAAGCAATCTTCGAAGAGGAACCGTATTCGAAAAGAATACGTTTCGGAGCTTCGTTTCATGTTGTTCGTAATGTCCTGGGAGACCCCCGGCGCAGACGCCGTCCGTGCGACGTCGAAACGTCGTGATGATCCGCGGCAACGGAGGTTGCGCGGGGACGAACGTCTCCTGGCGATTCCAAAACGACTTGCGACGTAATGTACGAAGTCCGATTTGGCGGCCCTACCGCCTCGAAGATAGAGCGCATTTTCCATATTCTGACGATTTATACCAGCCATCACGCCGTAAAAAAAGCACTTTTTCGCCCAATTACATGAAACAGGTTTCAATAAGAGCGATTTCGTGAGAAAAGCAGGAAAAATGGGAATTCTGGAAAATTCCGATTTGATATGCAAAACACAATTTTTATTTTTCGTCGAACAATCGACGGGAATTCCAGAAAACCGGAAGATGCTGCGAACGGCTTGGGGTTGAAATCAATCGGGTAGACGTCAACCGCCCCGATTGGTTTGGCAGCAGACATGCGACCGGAACGCTTCAGGGCGTGGTGAAAGAATCGGCCCCATTTCGGAACCGTCTTTTCGTTCTCGAAAATTGTATCGATATAGTAAAGAGTTTCCGCTTCGTCAAAGCGGTTTTGTCGGTGCAGGGCAAGAGCCTGTTGGAAAAGAGCGGAGATCGATTCGGCTTGGGGAGCGAAACCGCTCTGCGTATTTGCAGAGATGGAAAAATCCCTTGTTTTCATGGTACGACTGCCCACCGTCCCCCTCCGTCCGATTGTCGATTATGGGATATTCACACACAAACCTTTCTTTGACACGATCCTTCGTATTACCGGTGAATCCATTCCAAGTCGCGAAAAATGGCTAAACAAAAATTCCGTTTCCGCCGAACAAGTTGAACTATTCACAATGATATCGAGTATTCGTACATCGTGTCACCCCTGTGAAGCAACTATTTCTATGAAATTTGGCAAAATAAGTGATTTTTTACGGAACTATTTCTGGAAAACGGTAATCGACTGTTTTCGTGATGATTTTATTGGAAGAAATTCGCCTCTGTTTTCGGCTTGAATCTGCTTCTACTTTGTCTCCTGGCTTTTATCGAGAATTGCAGAATGCGTGACTTGATTTTCGCGAGATGGGGCGATATTTTGGTTGCCGGGTATTTCTGCCCCCTTTTCCCGAGCCGGTACTGCTCAGCGAACCGCTGTAAGTCTCGACGACTTTCGAAAAGTTTCCTTCGTTACAAAAGTTCAACTTGTGTTGGTCCACGGCATCACTGCCGCTAAACTTCGACTATTTTGCGGCATTATTTACTCCCGACCCCTTTTCCTTCTCCCTCCTCGCCGCGAACGTGAACACCGGAACCGCGACGCCGACGCCGACGCCGAATCCCGCCGCGAACACGGGGGCGATTGAAATCGGGACGCAATCGCGATCGTCGCCAAAAACGTCGCCGCCGTCCGCAGGTTGTCTTCGTCTGAGTAGGCATTTTGCCCCTTTGGGGCTGTTTACTCAAAACTCGCTGCCATTTTTTTGCGTCCTTCCGGTGAGAGGCAAATTCCAACAAATTTCGAAAAAACTTCTTGCCTTTCTCATTTCGATGCCTACAATGAAAGTAGGGTCTTGTGTTGAAACAATTAAATTCGCTCGGAAATTTTGTCGGTCTTGATCGACGTCAAGGAGAAAAGGCCATGCATACACATCGTGATTTCTGGTTGGACGGTTACAAGCCAGACGTATGTTGACGCTTCGCCCGAAGAGTGTAATGGAAGCTGAGTTTCCGTAAAAAGTTGCCCACGACCTTTACGAGGTAATGGGTTTTCACATGAAAAGAAGGAATCCGATCTCGTTGAACATTGACGGATTGAGCGTTTCATGATTTATCGGAAAACAGTTTAATTTCCGGCGGCGTGAAATTCGCAAAATTATTCAATCATACCGATGAAGTGCGTTCTTTCATTATCTTTTGCAGTCATTGTGATTTTTTCGGTGGTACTGTTTTCTGCCGAGAAGAGCGGTAATTATCATCTCCAACAGTTGCACCAACAGATGATCTTTCAATGGCCTCCATGGACGTTTCCGGAAGAAGTCCGGGATGATCTGGTTTCAGCCCTCGGCAACAGAGATAAAATTGAAAACTATGACATTGAAGTAGAAATCATCAGCTCGACCCGCCACGCCGGATTACAAAGTGAAAAACAGTCAAAGCGAACGTATCATGTGATTGATAACGGAGTATTCGCACGTCAGGATGCAGCGATTTTCCCGGGAACAAAAGGCGAATATCGCTCCACTTCCTGCTACGGTTGCCCGAAAAAAGAAGCTCATCTCTTTTTCGGCCATTATCCTCAAAAGAAAATTGCCGAAGAGCGACCGGGCGTTTTCATTCGCCCGGCTGCTGAAATTGCCTCTCCAGAATATAATTTTCCTGGTAAGGATACCCTCGATCTTCGCTATATGATTTTGGCACCGTCTGGTTTTTTGCCTTGCGACAGGGAAGAGTTTATCTTCTTTTTCAGCAGTCTTTCGGAATGGTATGATTACACTCATGAAGTCGCAGAACTTGACGGAATAAAGTGTCATAAAATTACAGGTCGTATTTCCATGGCCATGGAGGACATTGAAATGGAATGTTGGATTGCTCCGGATCAAGGATACTCCTTGCGTAAAGCCACCAAGAATATCCACAACAAGGAACGTAACGAAGAAAAAGAAAACATGTCGTTCGAGGCCGAAGTCGAACAGCACCAGCCCAGCGGTGTGTGGTTTCCCAAATCGTGGCGCTATTCCAGAAAACTCTTGATTAATGGCGAGGAAACGAAAAATGAAGAGACCGGTCTGGTCACGGTTCACGCCCTCAACGAGCCGATTGATCCCGCCTGCTTTTCCATGGAGAACATGGATATTCCCGCCGGCACCGAAGTCATCTGGGCGCTCGAATCCCCGCCGCCGGCGAAGGGCACGCTCTACTGGGACGGGCACACTATCGTTTCGCAAGGAGATTTTTTTTTGAAGCAAATCGAACCGCAAAAAAGGAAGTCGCGGATGGCTTTGATCGTTTCCGTCAACGCGGCACTTATCTTTGGAATCGTCGCTCTACACCTCTACCGCCGTTATCGGCGATTAAAACCCTGTTGAGAATATCATCTCCTCCTCGAACGACCCTGCGACGTCACAGGATTTGGGCAAAAACGCGCCCCGTATTTCTTTGATCGGCGCCACTCTTTCTTTTCTCATCTCCCTGACTTTTCTGGTGCTGGCCGGTTGGGGGTATTCTTCCCTTCGCGTTCAAGAGGATTCACCGATTCGGCCGGGCCGGACGCTCGCGGAATACGGGGTTGAAAGCGAACATCGCGGAGCGATTCGCGAATGACCACCTTCCCTCGGTCTGCAAGGTTATCTCTCCTCCCGGACAAAACCTCGACCGAAGCGATCAGGGAAGCGGAAAATAAACGTACCGAAGTGAAAACCAGAATCCGAGGGTGAGAAAAACCAGGCCCGCGACGATTCGCAGATACCACTCGATCCGTCCGAGAACGGCAAATGTTTTGCCGAGCGTCGTTGCGTTGATCGCGAGGATCGCCGCGAACGTGAACACCGGAACCGCGACGCCGACGCCGAATCCCGCCGCGAACACGGCGGGCGATTGAAATCGGGACGCAATCGCGATCGTCGCCAAAAACGTCGCCGCCGAAGTCGGGCAAAACGCCAACGCGAACAGCGCCCCCAGCGGCAGCGAGCCCCAAATTCCCAAGCGGTCCGCGATTCTTTTCGCTTTCTCCCCTGAAACGCTTCCGAAGCGAAACGAAATCAGTCCGAGAAACATCACGCCGATCACGAGGAAAATCGGACCGAGATATCCGTGGATCCTCGATTGCAGCAGCCGGGTCAACGTTTCACCGCCGAGGAACAGCGGCGAGAGAGCCAAAATCGCGAGAACGACGTAGACGACGGTTTGGCCGATGGTGTAAAGCAATCCGGAAAAAAGGATTTCGCCCGCCGAAGAGACTTTTCGCGCCAGATAGGAAATCGCGGCGATATTCGTCGTCAGCGCACAAGGGCTGATCGACGTTTGCAGGCCGAGAAGAAAGACGCCCGACAGCGCGAACCACCATTCCCAAATCATGTATATTTTTCCGTGAGCGGCGGAGCTTGCGCCGTGTTTGAGAAGTGAAAGGCCGATGAAATGGCACCACAATCATTCCATGTTTCGCGGAGCGACATGACGCAGCGCTTCGTAAAATTTCTCCACGTCGACCGGTTTGGCGATATGCTCCTGCATTCCCAGGGCCAGGCAGCGATCGCGTTCTTCGGCAAAGGCGTGCGCGGTCAGGGCGAAAATCGGGATGTCCTTGTACTCCGGCGTGCTTTTGATGATTTTCGAAGCTTCGTATCCGTCCATGACCGGCATTTGCAAGTCCATCAGGATCAGATCGAACGGCGGACTTTCGTGTGTTTTCACGGCATCGGCGAGTCGGTCGATCGCTTCGGCTCCGTTGACGGCCCCCGTCACGGTGATGCCGACCGCCCGCAGCAGTTCCGTTGCGATGATCGCATTGATCTTATTATCTTCGACCAGGAGGACCCGCATTCCCTGGAGTACGGTATTCTTGACATCCGCGGGAATCGGGGACGGCGGCGCTTCGGTCGTTGCCGGCGTGCCGGATGATTCCGCCGGCCAGCACGATGGTCGCAAGATAGGGCTCCAGCGTGATCGCGCGCCCCAGCTGTTCCATGACGATCATTGTTTCGACCGGTGTTCCGGACAGGCCGCCGTCTTGATCGTCAAATGGCAGTGCCAGCAGTCCCATGTCGGCATACTGCCGCCACATGTCGCGGCTCCAGCCGTCGGAACACTTTTGATATTCTTTCCGATGTTCGAAGCTGTAGGACTTCTGCAGCAGCCGGCTCA
>JAVBTU010000145.1:0-2865 GCA_031556015.1 Thermoguttaceae bacterium | reverse complement strand
AACGAAAGCGTTTTCAGATTATGAACACGTACCGTCCTTTCGTCTTTATTTCCAGGTGAACAAATATTTGTAAAATACGCTTCGCGCCAGATCGGCGGGTTCGGTGAAACGATCCGACAAATGTGGAACGGGATCGACGCCTCCGCCGATTCGATCGGCGATTGCGCAGGCTTGCGAACAAAACGGCGGGCCGGAGTTACTCGCGCTTTTCGAGACGTCATTCATATTCGGCGTCACGAACAAACGAATGTAGGGCAAATGGGTCAATGCCGCGACAAACGCATTCCAGTAGCCGTAATCACACCCGGCGAAACGTTGCATGACTTCGACGGTTTTGTCCCGGCGATAAGACGGCCATCGATTGTCGGGATTGGCCCGGAACACATCGATCCGGCCCGGGTGTTTTTTCACGAGCGATTCGAGCATAACGGCTCGTCCGCCGTGGAATTCCCGGACTTCCAGGACGAACAATCTCCCGTTCCACCAAGCGGCCTTGGCCGCATGGGAATGACGCCCTCTGCCCGCCAGAGCTATGAGACCACGACGTCGAAAGAGCAACAGGTCTCCGTCGAGTATTTCCTCGGCGCATTCGTCGAAAGCGCGTGGGAGAACTCCGGGAGAAGGGTAAGGGCTTGAGGCTCGGGACATGTCGTACAAGACTCCGTTTATTGTTTGGTGGGATGATCGATTTTTGGGGATTTCTCTTCGGGGAAACCGGTTTTCCAAGGCCAGGACTCCGGTATCACGTCGAAATTCGGGTCGAGTTGTTCTTCCCTCCATTTTCGGACTTTGAGATACCGCTTGAGTTTCCAGCCTTTGAGCTCGATGTCGAGCAGCCCGGTTTTTTGCTCCGAAAAATTCCACGGGGCGTCTTTCGAGCGAACGCCGATCAGTTTTTTCAAATGGCAATGCGTACAGGGCATCTGGGTTCTTCCGCCACATACGGGACAACGCACCCAGGGGCCTTTCGGCCGTATTTTCACGGCTTCCGTGAACTCTCGCCGGATTTTCCCCCGGGCCACCGAGGAAACGGTACCACGTGACACCCCGGTGATAAGGGCGATTTTTCTCTGGCTGTAACGACCTTCGTTGAGTAGTCGGATGACTTCCAGAATTTTTTGCGACTCGATCATACCGGATTCCTTCGAGGATGGCGACAGTCCTGATGTCGTGATACCGCGATTCCAAGTAGCGCCGCGGCGATGTCGAACAAGATAGCGACTTTCAGAAATCGTTCAAGAATATTTTGGCCACCCTGCCGAATTCCCGACGAAGCGAGTCACGTCGGGTGAACGAAATTTCTTCTCGAATCGACTTCGCGGGCATTACGTACGCATTGAAGAAAGTCGTTCAAACCCTTGAAATTACAGGGGGAAAGACTGTCGCCCGTACGTTTTCCGTCATTCTTTCCCGGTGAGGGATTCGTTATTCAAAACAAAAATAAATTCGTTCAGAATGCTCGATTTTTTATGAAAATATATCGAGATTCAAAGCAGAAACGCAATCCTTCCCAAAGACCGGCCCCTCGGAGAGTGAGGTTTCGCCCGGAGGACAAGAATGGAATCACGGGATTCGCGAAAGTTTTTTCGCGTTGGAGATCGTGTCCTTGCAGCGACCGCTATTGTCGACCGAATCACCCCGCGCTTACGCTTGGGGCTGGTGTTGAATGCGGGTGGGGGGCGTTGCGTCCCCTTTTCGCAACTAGACGCTGAACGTTCTCGCGACCTCTTCGATCCGGAAGGCTTCGAGGATGTCCCCTTCCTTCAGGTCGTTGAACCCTTTGAGTTTGATACCGCATTCGAGTCCTTCGCGGATTTCCTTGGCGTCGTCTTTTTCCCGCTTGAGGGAATCGATTCCGTATTCGCCGATGATCCGGCTGTCGCGGATGATCCGCACTCTTGCGTTGCGCTCGATGTTGCCCGACAAGACGCGGCAACCGGCGATCGAACCGAGGCGGCTGATCGAGTAAACCCGCTGCACCAAAGCGCGACCGAGTTCCTTGACCTGCTCCATCGGCTTGAGCATTCCCTCCAGGGCGGCTTTGATATCGTTGGACAGGTTATAGATGATATCGTAACGCCGGACCTGGACTTTCTTCTTTTCAGCCAAATTCCGGGCGTTTTCGTCCGGGACGACGTTGAAACCGACGATGATCGCGTCGGAGGCGTCGGCCAACTGAACGTCCGCTTCCGTGACACCGCCGACGGTCGCCTGGAGGATTCGGATTTTCACTTCCGGATGGTCGAGTTTGCCGAGCTCCTTCTTGATCGCTTCGATCGAGCCGCGGACGTCCGCCCGGATAATGAGATTGAGCGTGCGAATCGCGTCCGCCTGGTTGATCCGTTGAAACAGGTTTTCCAGCGTCACGTGCGACTGGGCTTCGGCCAAATCGTGTTTCCGCATTTCGCCGGATCGCGTTTCTGCGATCTGTCTCGCTTCGGAGACGTCGTCCAAGACGCAGAATTTGCTTCCCGCGGTCGGAGCGATGTCCAAACCGATCAGATTGACCGGCGTACTCGGCGTCGCTTCGTCGACTTGCTTCTTCGGGTCGAGCGTATCGAACATTGCCTTAACACGACCGTAGGCGTTTCCGCACAGGACGACGTCGCCGGTTCGGAGCGTTCCGTTTTGCACGAGGACCTTGCACACGACCCCCATTCCGGCCTGGAGTTCGGCTTCCAAAGCGACGCCGATCGCCGGACGGTCGGGGTTGGCCCGCAATTCGTGCAGTTCCGCGACGGTGAGCAGCGTTTGCATCAAATCGTCCATTCCCATCCCGGTCAGGGCACTGCACCGTACGATTTCCACGTCTCCGCCCCATTCGCTCGGAATCAGTTCGTTGGCCGCGAGCCCCTGGATCGCCTT
>JAVBTU010000260.1:0-2676 GCA_031556015.1 Thermoguttaceae bacterium | reverse complement strand
AAGGCGATTCGCGGTTGCATCGGCTGCGGAAAATGTATCGAAAAGCAAAACGGACGCTGCAACGCTTTCGACGACACCGTCAATGAACTCGTCCCGAAAATCATCGAAGCGGACGGACTCGTCCTCGGATCGCCGACCTATTTTTCCGGGATGAACGGGACGATGAAGTCGTTTCTGGACCGCGCGTTTTACGTAGCCCGGGTCAACGGCAATGCGATGCGTTTGAAATTCGGAGCCGCGGTCGTCGCCGGCCGGCGCGGCGGCGGAAACGTGACGTTCGACCAGTTGAACAAATATTTCCAAATCTCCGAGATGACGACGGTCGGCTCTTGCTATTGGAACGTCATTCATGGGATGACGCCGGGGGAAATCCACCAGGATCTCGAGGGAATCCGGATCATGAAAACTTTGGGCCGCAATCTCGCCTGGCTCTTGAAACTGGCCGAACACGGCAAAGGACACGTCGCTTTACCGGAATCGCTCGAGCCGGTCATGACGAATTTCGTCCGGTAAAGTACCGGTATCACCGCCGCAAAATAAATCGAATCACGCAGTAATCGTAAAGTGCGTGAACGAGAATCGGGACGAGAATGTTGCCCGAAAGGAGAAACACCGCCGCGAAATACAGGCTGATCAAAAACGCGATCAGTCCGTAAGTGAGCGTGATCAGGTGGGCGAACCCGAAAAATACCGACGAAACGAGGATTCCGCAAATCAAACCGGCCGTACCGCCGATTCCTTGCGAAATGCCGTCCTGCATCAATCCGCGAAAGAACAGCTCTTCGCCGATTCCGGCGAGAACGCAAATCAGAAAAATCTGGATCGTCGAGCAGCGTCCGAAAAACGACTGAATGAAAATCCGTACCAACTGTTGAATACGTAGAAACGGCAAGGATTTCATCCGGTTCATGACGACGAACATCACCAGCAACGGCAACGTGGCCGCGAAACCGAGGACAACGTCGTGAAACGACCAGGAAAGGGTTCGAGCCGGCGAGAAACCGCAAAAATAGCCGATCGCGAGTGCCAGGGCCGCGAGCCCCCCTTCGACGAAAATCGCCGAAAACACCGTATGGTGCTGCTGCGGTTGCGGTAATTCCCAAGCTTGATTCTGCGGATCGCCTTCTTTCATTTCGATAAACCACGTGTCGGTCGCTTCGTTCAACAACTCCCCCTATCGTACTCGCGCGGCGGGAAAAGAAAAGCACGGCGTACGAGTAAAACCGATTTCCGACTTCTTTTTTCGCGATCGACCGTATAATGGCGTAAGTATTTTGGTTTCACCATCCACACTCCATAACAAAGGGGAACACCATGTCCGAATGTCAAGAAAAATGCCCGGCCGTTTTAGTCACGCGAAAAGCTCCCTGCTTCAAGGCGCAAGCCGTGATGCCCGACGGAACGTTCAAGGAAGTCTCGCTTTGCGATTATAAGGGGAAGTACGTGCTGCTTTTCTTCTATCCGATGGACTTTACGTTCGTCTGCCCGACGGAAATCATCGCGTTTTCCGAAGCGGCGTCCGAATTTGAAAAACTCGGCGTCCAGCTGCTTGGCTGCTCGGTCGACTCGCATTACACCCACTTGGCCTGGATCAACACGCCACGAACCGAAGGCGGGCTCGGCTCCTTGAAATATCCGCTGGTTTCCGACATCACCAAGTCGATTTCCGAATCGTATCAGATTCTCCTGCCCGGCGGCGTCGCGCTGAGAGGACTGTTTTTGATCGACAAGGAAGGAATCGTGCAGCACCAGCTCGTCAACAACCTCCCCTTGGGCCGAAGCGTCGACGAAGCGCTCCGCATGGTCAAGGCGCTCCAGTTCGTCGAAAAACACGGCGAAGTTTGCCCCGCCAACTGGCATGAAGGGGACAAAACCATGAAAGCCGACCCGAAGGGAAGCAAAGAATTTTTCAAAGCAACGTACAAATAGTATAATCCTCGTTGGCGGGGCGAGTCTGCTCCGCCTTTTTTACGGCCGAAATGCACGACCGCAAATTCACCGAAATCGCCGCGCTGCTCCGAAATTCCAAGCGAGTGCTTTTCATCACAGGGGCGGGAATTTCGGCCGACAGCGGTTTGCCGACGTATCGCGGCGTCGGCGGACTTTACAACCACGGCCGGACCGAGGAGGGATATTCCATCGAGGAGTGTCTGTCCGGTACCATGTTCCGCATCCGGCCGGAGATCACCTGGAAATACATGCTCCAACTCGGTTTGTCGATCGCGGAGCACGGTCCGAACGATGCGCACAAAATTCTCGCGAAATGGGAAGAAGAGTACGACGCCTCGGGCGGCAAGGTCGTCGTTATGACGCAAAACATCGACGGATACCACCGCGCCGCCGGATCGCGACACGTTTACGAATTCCACGGTTCGCTCGGAACGCTCGATTGCACCGCCTGCTCCTGGTCGGAGCGATTCGGGCTCGACGCAAGCGTCCGGGATCGGCTTCGGGACCTGCAAAAATCGCTTCCGCCCCGGTGCCCGGAATGTGACGCCGTGATCCGGCCCCGCGTCGTTCTGTTCGAGGAGATGCTCCCGGTCCGGGAGGTGGAAGCGTTTCAACGGGAATTCGCCTCGCCCGGTTTCGACCTCGTTTTCGCGATCGGCACTTCGGCGATGTTTCCGTACATTACCGGCCCGGTTCAAATGGCGTCACGATCCGGAATCCCGACCG
>JAVBTU010000462.1:0-8850 GCA_031556015.1 Thermoguttaceae bacterium | reverse complement strand
GTTCTGATTCGAAAGGGGGCCGTTGACTCGTCGTGTCGGCGACCGTGGCCGACGCCTGCTTCGGCAAGTCAAATGTTCATCCCACAATAAAAACTTGACTCAAAAAGTCAAGTTCAGAGTTGTAAGTTCACTAAGATGCTGGATTCTACCGATGCGTACCCGACTTACGGCCAGACATTGGCGGCGGAATGGCCGATTATTTTGAAGTGGTCCAGGGGTGGTTCAATCGCGACTTTTTCCATTTTTCCAGGTTTTTATTTAGCAAAAAAAGTTCAAACGAAAAAAGAATATTGTCGCGACTTTTTGGCGGTTATTGTTTTTTGCACGGCTGACTACGCAATCATTCGGCTTTTCACAATGGCACTATGGGTGCTGGCTGATTAGCAGTGAGTGAGGTGCGCTCGCTTACGCTTCCCGCTCTGTTTTGGTTTTCGCTCGCTTACGCTTCCCGCTCCGTTTTATTTTCTTATTTCCGCGAGGGTTTTCATCATGCGTTTGAGGGACGCCGCTTCGGTGCCGCCGGTTTCGTCGAGGTTCGCGTCGTAGTAGGTCCGGAGAAGCCGGTCGTTGCCGGACCAGACCGTTTGCATGACGCCGCGATACCGGGACGTCATTTTATTGCTGGAAACCTTGCGGAACAATTGAACGGCTTCGAGCGTGTCGGCGGCGACCTTTGGGCGATTCCAGTAACATGAAACGACGGACAATTCTTCCGACGCGAAAATCGGGGCGGTCGTTTCCGCCCGTTCGTAGTGCCAATCGCAGACGACGATGTCCTTCGGAACCATCGTGATCGCCGGGGCGGTTCCGTTGGTCGAACCCTCCCATTCGCCGATGCCGGTTTTCTCGCCGTCGAGGAGCCGGTCCCCCCAAATCCACAGCTTCGCGTCCGATTTGGCGAGATGATCGCGGATCTTTTGCAGCTCGTCGGCAAACAGTTTCGCCCGATCTTTTCCCTTACAGCGTGGGCATGAATCGTGTCCGATATAAAAGACTTCGTCCATTCCGGCGTGGAAATCCTTGGCCTGGAAATCGGCGAGGACTTCGTCGACCAGCGGGAACACGACGCCGTGGACGTCCGGATGAAGCGGACAATAGCTCAGGCAATAATATCCGTCGGGGTTGGGCCATTCGGCTTTGTGCGCTTTGATGTTCGGCGTTTCCGTGAAATCCGGATAGACTTGGAGCAGCTTTCCGGTACTCGCGGACCACGATTGATGTCCCAGCAGGTTGATGAGCGGAAAAACGTTGATCTTATGTTTTCGGCAAACGTCGACGATTTTTTGCACGTCCTCCTTGCCGATCGCGTCGGGATTGGCCATTTCGGGACGGCTGGTGAATCGGTAATTGTAATTGACCGCGAGAATCAACGTGTTGATATGGTTCGGGGCCAATTCCTCGTCGATGAATTTGACGAACGTATCCACTTTGTCGCGGCTCGGAGCATCGACGAACAAACCGCGAACGGGATAAATTTTATCCAGCGTCGATCGGTCTTGCGCGAAGCAGGAGATCGCCCACGAACCGGACAAGACAAGCATAACGAGGAAAAAGATCGGCGTTGAAACTCTCATGGAATTCAAGGGGTTGGGGAATCGCGTTCGGGTCAGGACAAAAGCCGAGGTTCCAGATTATCATATTCGGGCGCGAAAAACAACGACGTGCATTTTTGAACCGCGGCGGGCCGCATTGTCGAAGCGAGGGGGTTTGATAGAATAAACGCCGAAACCTTCAGTTCGCGAGCGAAACGAGGTTAATGCGGAACTGTATCAACGATCTATTTCACTATGCAAACGAACGAACTTCGCGAGAAATATCTGACTTTTTTCGAAACCAAAGGCTGTGTCCGTCGGCCGAGCGACGTTCTCGTTCCGAAATGGGATCCGTCCGTGCTGTTCACTCCGGCGGGAATGAACCAGTTCAAGGACCATTTTCTCGGTCGTTGCAAGTTGGACTTTACCCGGGCGACGACTTGCCAGAAATGTCTGCGAACCGGCGACATCGACAACGTCGGGCGGACCGCGTATCACCATACGTTTTTCGAGATGCTCGGAAATTTCAGCTTCGGCGATTACTTCAAGCGGGAAGCGATTCTCTGGGCGTGGGAATTTCTCACCTCGAAAAAATGGCTCGCGATCGATCCGGCGAAACTTTCGGCAACGGTTTACAAAGACGATCACGAAGCGGCGAAAATTTGGCTCGAAGAAGTCGGACTCCCTTCCTCGAAACTCCAGTACCTCGAAGAGGACGAAAACTTCTGGCCGGCTAGCGCCCCGTCGCTCGGGCCGGACGGCGTTTGCGGACCGTGCAGCGAAATCTATCACGATACCCCCAGCGGAACGGTTGAAATTTGGAACCTCGTGTTCACGCAATTCAACCGAGTCGGCGATCCCCCGAACAATCGTCAGCCGCTCCCGAGCAAGAATATCGATACGGGAATGGGGCTCGAACGCTGCGCGGCCGTTCTCCAGGGAGTCGATACGAATTACCACATCGACATCCTGCGACCGCTGGTCGAAGCGGCGGCGGACGTTTGCCAGGTCGAATACGATCCGAAAAGCGAAAACGGGCGCCGCTTACGCCGCATCGCCGACCATGTTCGGGCGTGTACGTTCGCGGTACATGAAAACGTCTACCCGGGCAATAAAGAGGAAAAGTACGTGATCCGTCGCCTTTTACGCCGGGCCGTTTTGGACGGACGGCAAATGGGGTGTACGAAACCGTTTCTGTACATGCTCGTCGCCAAAGTCGCGGAATTGATGAGCCCCGCCTATCCGGAACTGCTTCAAACCACGTCGCAGGTCGAACGGGTGATCAACGCCGAGGAGGAGCATTTCATCGGGACGATCGACTCCGGACTCGACCGGATCGACCGCGTGTTCAAGACGATGAAAAAGGAAAACCTCGCGAAAGTGAACGGTTCGGACGCGTTCGAGATGTATCAGACGTACGGTTTTCCGCCGGAATTGTTCGAAACGCTTGCCGCGGAACACAATTTCTCATTCGATTGGGACGGTTTCAAAAAAGAGATGGACCGACACGGCGAACTGTCCGGCTCGGGCGAAAAGAACCTGCTGTTCAAAAACGATCCGCTCGAAGGCGTCAAAAAAGATTACGCCGGGACCGATTTCCTCGGATACGAAACGACCCAGGCGAATAGTGCGAAAGTCCTCGCGATTCTCTCCGGCAGTACGCTCGTGGAGCAGATGAACGAAATCAATCGCGATCAACAGATTACGATCCTGCTCGACAAAACGCCGTTCTACGGCGAAAAGGGGGGACAGGTCGGCGATTCCGGCACGCTTTACTGCGAGAATTTCCAGTTCGAGGTCGACAACGCGGTCGTGGACGGAAACTTCATTCTGCACGTCGGGCATCTCCGCAAAGGATCCGTGAAGATCGGCGATACCGTGATCGCGAAAGTCGACGCCGCACGACGAATGGGGATCGCAAGAGCGCATACGGCGACGCACATTCTGCATTACGTTCTCCAACGCAATCTCGGCGAACATGCGCAGCAACAGGGTTCGAAGGTCGACTGTGATACGCTCCGTTTCGATTTCACGCATCATATCGCGGTCGATCCGTTTATGTTGAGCAAGATCGAAGAGGAAGTCAACACGCTCATCCTCGACTCCGCGGACGTCGTGAGTCGGGAAATGGAGCTCGACGACGCCAAAAAAACCGGCGCGACGATGCTTTTCGGCGAAAAGTATCCGGAGCGGGTTCGCGTCGTGGTCGTGGGAGAAAGCAAGGAACTGTGCGGCGGAACACATTTGCACAACAGTGCGCAAATCGGCTTTTTCAAAATCGTCGCGGAGGAAAGCGTTTCCTCCGGAATCCGGCGTATCACGGCGCTGACCGGCTTGGCCGCGGCGAAACGGACGTTGAAAAACGACGCGATTTTGCTCCAAACCGCCGCGATGCTGAAAATCCCGGTCGCGGAAGTCCCGAGCCGGGTTGAAGCGATGCTCGATCAAATCAAAAAAGCCCGCAAACAGCTTGATACCGTTGTCAAACAAAGCAAAAAATCGGTCGACGATCACCTCGCGTCGGCGAAAATCGTCGGAAAAACGAAAGTGATCCTTGAAACCATCCCGGACGGGAACCCGAACGATGTCCGGCAACTGATCGACCAGCTCAAGCGAAAAGCCGATTCCGTTGCCGTAATGTTCGCGGTTCCGCAGGAAGACGGCAAAGTGATGCTGCTCACGGCTTTTTCGAAAGATTTGGTCGACAAAAAACTCAGTGCGTCGGATTGGGCCAAGGAAATTTGCCCGATTCTCGGCGGAAACGGCGGCGGAGGACGCCCCGACATGGCGCAAGCCGGAGGGAAAGACGCCGCAAAAATCCCCGACGCGCTCGCTGCGGCGGAAAAGTACCTGGAATCGCGTCTTTGAGCCGTTGTAAAATTCTTGTCTTTATCTCTACCAAATCGTTGACAAATCCGGGTGCCTTAGGATAAACTAGTTGGCGGTGGGGTTTTTGTCGGATCGTTTGTGACGGTCGCAAGCGGTTTTCGCATTGCGCCGATAAGATCTTCCACCGAAACGCCGGATTCTTTTCCCGGTTCGAGTGTTTCCTTGTAATTAACGGGTATATTTAAAGGACGGATTAGATCCGTTTTTGATCTTACCCGATGTACGGGTGCATTTACCGGTTCACTTTTCACTACGGCGCGGCTGCGCTGAATATCGACGGAGATTGATGGTCCATGGCTAGAGGCGAAACCGTTTGGGGGATCGACATCGGCAATACGTCGCTGAAGGCATTGCATTGCCGTGCGGCGGCGGAACCAGGTCGTATTGAAGCGATCGGCTTCGATTTTATCGAGCATTCGAAAATCATGTCGCAGCCCGGTGCGGAGCCGGCGGAGATTCTCGTCGAAACACTCAAGGAATTTCTCGCTCGAAACAGCACCAAAGGGAGCAAGGTCGCGATTTCCGTGTCGGGACAAAATACGATTTCGCGTTTCCTCAAACTTCCGCCGGTCGACGCGAAAAAAGTTTCGGACATCATTAAATACGAAGCGAAACAGTGGCTCCCGTTCGACCTTCAGGACGTCGTTTGGGATTATCAGCCGCTGGGCAAAGGGCTCCCGAAATCGGGAATCATTCTTGACACCGAAGTCGGCATGTTCGCAATGAAGCGGGACATCGCCATGAAGACTCTGAATCCCTACATGACGCAGGGAATCGACATCGACTGCATCCAAAGCTCGCAGCTCGCCGTTTACAACTACGCCGCGTTCGACCAACTTAACGCCGAGGAAATCGACCCGGACAACCCGCCGGACCAAATTATCGTACTCAACGTCGGAACCGATGCGACCGACGTGATCATCACCAACGGCGTAACGATCTGGACCCGAAGCATTCCGATCGGGGGGAACCTGTTTACCAAGGCGATGACCAAGTCCTTGAAGCTGACGTTCACCAAAGCGGAATATCTCAAGCGTAATCCGTCTTCCGCCGACGATCCGAAAGCGGTCATTCAGGCGATGCGACCCGTCTTTAACGATATGCTCAGCGAAGTTCACCGCTCGCTGGAGTATTATTCGAGTTTGAACCGTAAAGCCAAATTCACGAAGGTGATCGCTTTGGGCAACGCGTTGAAATTGCCCGGCTTACAGCGATTCCTCGGCGATAATTTGTCCCTGGAAGTGATTCGACCGACGATTTTCAACCGGTTGACCGGATCCGAAGTGGTCACTTCTCCCGTTTTCAAGGAGAATGTCGGCTCGTTCGGCGTCGCTTACGGTTTGGTGACACAGCTTCTCGGCGAATCGTCGCTCTCGACCAACCTGATGCCCCGGGACGTCGTCGTCGAACGGATCATCCGGGACAAAAAACCGTGGGTCCTCGCGGCGGCCGTTTCCGTTTTACTCGGATTGACTATTTCCTACGCCGGCGCGACCCGGGCGCTGGAAACCGTCAAACGCGGCGAATACGGCGACGCGGAAACCAAGGCCAAGGCAGTCGGCAAGACGTCCAAGGACCTGATCTCCAAGAAAGACGCCAGCGTCAAGGAATTCATGACGACCGACAACGTCGGCAAAAACCTGACCGGCAGCGTCGAAGGACGGATTATTTGGATGGAGTTTCTCAAGGCGCTCAACGCGGCTTTGCCGGCCGATCAAAACAACGACGAAATCCCGGAAAATTCGGAATCGCGGGCCAAGGCGATCTCGACGCAGACTCGGATTTACATAACGAGTATCGATACGCTTTCCATTGAAGACGCGACCCCCTGGTGGGAAAAAATCAAGGAAAACACCTGGTACATCCCGACCCCGGAAGAATTGGAAGAAGCGAAAGCCCTGGCGGAAAGCGGCGGAGCGGCGGGCGGTGGTGCGACCGGTTCGAAGTCCGCATCGACTTCGTCCTCCAAGTCCTCCTCCTCCAAATCCTCTTCTTCGGCGTCGTCCAAATCCTCTTCGTCGTCGAGTTCTTCCTCCTCCGGTGACCCCGGGGAGAGCAAACAGAAAGCGGAGTTGGACACGCTTCCCGGTCCGCCGAAGGAGACGAAATGCCGCTTGGTACAGTTGTCGGGCTACCACTACCATAACGACGACAGCGACCAGGAGATGTACGCTCAGAACTACCTCCGTAAAACCATCTGCGAAGTCATTCGAACCGGCAAGGTGCAACTTCCGGTCAGCTTGGAGCGGCAGATTCAAGGTCAGGCGGACCAAACACAAATGGAGGAAGTGTCGTTCAAGGATCTCGGCTTCATGTACCCGGTCGTGATTTTCCCGACCAAACCGACCCCGGTCATCGCGCTGGACCCGAAAGCCTTGAAGGAGCAGGAAGATAAATTCCGAATGCAGCAACAGCTCCAAATAGGAGGCGGCGGACTCGGCGGCGGAATCGGCGCCGGTATGCCGGGCGGCATGAGTGGCGGCATGGGCGGCGGCATGTACACAGGCGGAACCGCCCCGATGAGTGCCATGTCCGGCGGTGGGGGCGGCATGGGAATGGGCGGCGGGATGGGCGCTCCTTCCGGAGGAATGGGGCCCGGAGGCGGGGGCGGCGGCATGAGAGGTATGGGCGGCAACTATGGCGGAAACTATACCGGTCTCGGCGGCGGCATCGGCATTTCCCAGCTCGCGCAAGGATTGAACGAGGACCAGCGAATCCAGGTCTCCGTTTATAATTTCATCATTCAGTTCATTTGGATCGAAACTCCCCCGAGTGAAAGAGATCGCATCAAAGCGGAGCGATTGCAAGCGGAACTCGAAAAGCAGAAAGCGGAAGCTCCCGCCGATTCGGCTGTTTCGGCCAATGCGACCGAAACGCCTGCGGCAAGCCCGCAACCGATCGTACCGACGCCGGAAACAACCGCGCCGGAAGCGACGGTCGCCGCCCCGGTCGACGAAACCGTAACGCCCGCCGACACCGTTCCAAACGAACCGGCAACCGCGCCGGAAGAGCCGGTGCCCGCCGCGCAATAACGGCTACCCCTTGAATCACTTTTCCCTTTTCTCCCTTTTCCCCTTTTCCCAATCATGGCTAAAGCAAAACAAAAAATGTCCAAAGAGGACATCAAAAAGAATCTCTTTTGGGTGTTTTGCCCGATCGCTTTGATCTGCGCGGTCGTCGTCTGTTTTCTCGCGGTCAGGGCCGTTTCCGCGGAATTCGAAAAACGCAAAGGCGAACTGGAAGCGGAAAAGTCGAACATGGCGAAAATTTCCGGCGACCAAAAACACCCGAACGACAATACGATTGCGCAAATCGACGGAATGACCGGAGAACTTCGTAACCGCGTCATGCTCGCTTGGGGACGCTTGGGCGAAGATCAGAAGAAAAGGAACCAATGGCCGATCGCTTTGGGGCCGGATTTCCATCGCACCATCGAAAAACTCAAACCGGGCGAAGAGATTCCGTTTCGGATGTGCGAGCTTTATTTTCAGTTCGTCGAGAAGCAGATTCCGATCATGCTGGATACGGTCGGCGCCCGTAAACTCCAGTACAAAAAGTACAAATTCAAGGACGACCTCGGCAATCTCGAACGGGATGAAAAAGGGGATCCCATCTTCGAATGGGTCGACGCAACGCCGAACTGGGGAATCGGACTCCCGCAAGGCATGGGCGGCGACGGCGGCATGGGCGGTGCCGGTGGTATGGGGCCCGGTGGCGGTATGGGACCAGGTGGCATGGGAGGTGGCGCGGTCGGTGGTAATCCCGGCGCAGGCGGAAGCGCTCTTGGTGGCGCCGGTATGGGCGGCGGCGGTATGGCTGCCGGTGGCGGTATGGGAGGTGGCGGCGGCTCTCGTGGCGCCGGCAGTCCGTTGGGTGGAGGCGGCGGCATGGGACCAGGTGGCATGGGAGGTGCCGGCGGCATGGGAGGCGGTGGCATGGCTGCCGGTGGCGGCATGGGAGTCGGTGGTATGGGCGGTATGGGGAGCAGCGAGAATCCGTTCCTCTCGGATGAAACCCGTTTCGTCGGGAGCGTCGATTGGCCGGCTCCGGAAATTTACGGACTCCTTCTCGAAGGCGGCATTCCGCAACCGATGCAGGTTTGGTACGCCCAGGAAGAGCTGTGGGTTTACGATGCACTCCTGTGGGTTGTCCGTGAAACCAATCGGGCCGGGCTGGAAGATTACGATCCGAACAAAGACAACATCTCCAAGTCGCCGATCAAGCAGATTCAAAGCCTTTCGATCGGTTCGGCCGCGGCGATGGAATTCGCCCAAATGGGGCTGAGTATGCTGGCCGCCAGCGGTGGTATGGGAGGAAGCGGCGGCAGCATGGGCGGCGGCAGCATGAGCAGCGGCAGCAGCATGGGCGGCGGAAGCAGTATGGGCGGCGGAAGCAGTATGGGCATGGGAGGCATGGGAGGCATGGGCGG
>JAVBTU010000464.1:0-6621 GCA_031556015.1 Thermoguttaceae bacterium | reverse complement strand
TATTTCCCTTCCTCTTCGAGCGTTTCGGCGATTCGGACGACGATGTCCGGATCGTTCGGAAAGAGTTCTTCCATTTTCGTCCAGACGGAATCGGACTGTTTCCGGTCGCCGAACCGTTCGTAAACCCTGCCGAGCGTTTGCAGGATCGGAAGCGCGTCGTTTTTCGTCGGTTTCCGTTCGACGGCCCGTTACCGCGCCGCGGCCGCTTCCTTGAGTCGTCCCTGCGCGATGAACGCTTCCCCGAGGTAATACGGAGCGATCGGGTCCTTCGGGTCGAGCGTCTCCGCTTTTTCGTACGCCGCGACGGTTCCGGCGTCGTCGTTGCGGCGGGAAAGAACGAGTCCGAGCAAAAGCCAACTTTTCGCGTCGTCGGGAGTTTTATCGGTCAACGCCTTGCACTGGTCGATCAACGTGTCGAGTTGGCCCGTATCGACGTAATACCCGTAAACCCGGTCCAGCGACGTTCCTCGCCGGGGATTCTTCGTCAACAGCGACCAGAAACGGTCCACGGTTTGCTTTTCCTTATCGTCCTGGGCGGAAAGACCTGTACACAAACAAAGCAGCAGGAACAGTGAGAGAAGTTTTTTCATGGGAAATCCATCGCGTTAGGGTTTTCGCGCAGTCCGAAAAAAAGCCGGAACAGAATCGAGGGCCGCTTGTGAAAATGGGCAACCTGCAATAACTGTGTCCATTATAGCAGAAAGAACGAGGCAACAGCGTCTCGCTGGAAAGAAATCAAAAAATTTTCTCCCGTTCTACTCCACACCGTCAAGAACCGGTCGTTTTTGAACTGCTTTTAAACGTTCAGGTCCCCGATCGCGCGGAGTACCGGTTAAAAGGGAAAATCACTTTTTGACGTCGAATGGTATACATCCTTGGACCGACTTGGTTTTTCACGAGACGATGCTAGAATGAACCGCATGGATCGGGGCTTGGCGTCCCTGAATGTTTGCTTTCCCTTTACCGAAGAGTACCTTTTCGTGAGCGAAACAACCCAAGAAACCGGCGATTCGGTGATCATCAACCTCAAAAACCCTTGGATAGCGGGTCTGCTTGCATGGTTTGTGCCCGGCTTGGGACACTTTTACCAGGGACGACAGTTCAAGGCGATACTCTTTGCCGTGTGTATCATTCCGACCTTTCTTTTCGGGATGTGCCTGGGTTCTTCGAAAGAAGTCGGTTTTGGTCGCAACGTGTACTGTTCCTGGCGGGAAGGGGATAAACGACTGTTCTTCGTCCCGCAATTTTGCATCGGCCTTGCGGCGATCCCCGCGATCGGGCAGGCGTATCTGGTCGACGATGGAAAAGAGCCCTTTTGGAATGGCGCGCTGTCCCCTCCGCGGTTGCCGAATTACCCCAAAAACCGACATCTGGTGAACCAACCGACGCTCGACGAAATCATCTCGAAACTCGGCGCGAATTTTGAGCTGGGCACGATTTTCACCGTCGTTGCCGGTTTGATGAATTTGCTCGTCGTTTTCGACGCCGTGGATGGACCGATTCTGTCCCGCAAGGAAGAACCCGGCGAAGAAACGCCGAAAGACGTCGACTCCCCGGAAGAAACGCCGAAATAAACGTGCTCCAAAATCACTTGACATGCTTTCTTTTTGGGCGAACATCGAAGAGTCGGAGATTGAAGCGTTTGCCGGGACGTTGATTCTTCCGACGTATATGTCGCATTTGAGTTTGGCGCCGTTTCAACTGGCGAATCAGCCGCACAACGCCGACGGAAAGCAACCGTTTATTCTGACCTACGTCGGCGACGGCCGCGTGGAGCAGTTGGCGGTCGATCCCCACAAGCACGCTCTGGACCTGCTTCGTTTTGTTTTTCCGACTTTAGATCGAGAGGCCCTTCGTATCCCCGTCGGGCATCCGATCTGGATCTGGTCGAATTCCGCGACGTCGGGCGAGAATCTTCGTCTTTTTTTCGAACCGATCCGCCAAACGCTCGACGCCGCGCCGGATCCGCACCGATTTTCCCCGTTTCAAACCTACGTGAGCGTTTCGCGGAAAGAATTGTTTATCGGAATGCAGATTATTACCGAGTATTTTCAAGCATGGATCCGCTCCTTGACGAACGACCCGGAAGACGGAACGAACTTGACTTTGGAGCGAACAGCGACCGGAATCGGCTTTTCCACGTCGAAGCTCGGGGGGGAACTGCTTGTGGAAAACGACGCCGTGTTTCAGGATATTCTTCGCTTTTCAGGACTGAAAACACCGCTTGCCGAAATCGCTCCCCTCGCTCTACCCGATTTGGATTCCCCCGAAACGCAAATCGGAGAAGCGGGCATTCTCTTTCGACTCAAGCCAGTTTAACCGGAGGCCGTGGTCGCGGTTTGTACGAGAAAGACGGCGGTGTACACGACGGCCGAAACGAGAATCATCATCGGGCCCGCCGAAAAATTGAAAACGACGCTCAGATACAATCCGATCCAGGAGCAGCAGAAGCAGAGGATCACCGCCGCGATGGACATCGGAAAAAGCCGTTTCGTCAATCGAGCCGCCGTCGCGGCAGGGAGCGTCAGCATCGCAATGACGAGAATGATTCCCACGATCCGGACCATCAGAACGACCGTGACCGCGATCAGGACCAAAAGCAGTTGGTAATAGAGCCCGGTCCGAATTCCTCGCAATCGCGCGAATTCCTCGTCGAAACAGACGGCGGCAAAACGTTGAAAACAGACGTAAACGACGACCAGAACCGCAATCCCCAGCCCGGCGACCAAAAGCATGTCGGCTCGCGAGATTAACAAAATGTCGCCGAAAAGATAGCTGGAAACCGAGTGATACCCGCTCGTCTTATCCAGACACAAGAGTCCGACGGCCATTCCAACGGACCAGACCGCCCCGATGATCGTGTCTTCACGTTCTTTTCCGTAAAGTTGGACCGCTCCGATCACCAAGGCGCTTGCGACGGATACGAGAATCGCCGTAATGATCGGATCGATCCAAGGCGCCAACGACCTGGCGACGGCGAATCCGCCCAGACCGGATGCGAGCGTTTGGCGGAGAAACAATCCGATCCCGATCCCACCGAACGCACAGTGGGAAATCGCGCCGGCGATGTATCCGATCCGCCGAACGACGACGAACGTCCCGATCACCCCGAAGGAAAGACTCGCCAGCGCACTGACCAGAAACGCGGTTCTCGCAAACGCGTAGTCCGGCGAAAAGGCGATATTGTAAAGGTCGGACATCAATCATTCCTTACGTGCGGGCGAGGCGTCCACACTCCATTATTCCGCAGCGGTTCGGTTGGATCGGCGTTTGGCTCGTGCGTCTTCCGCGGTTCGTTCGACTTTCATACGCTGTTCGTCCGACAGCACGGCCCGCGTTTTCTCGTTCATCTCGTTCCGAAGCGCGTCGAGCCGGGCGGAAAGGATGTCGATCAGAGGCAGGTATTCGTTCTGGATCGCGCGAATGTCGTCCCGCTGCTTTTGTGTGACGACGCTCGCATAGTAGTTCGGAAGCCGCGGTTTGGCATGTTTGAGCGTAATGTTTTTCATCACCGGGGCGTCGACTTTCAGGTCCGTCGACTCCAAAGCAAAACGGCTCTCGGAGGATCCGGACGTCGTTTGAGCGGCTAACGAGCCGGAAACGAGAAAAAGAGCGATCACGGTGATTGCGGCCGACAGGAAACGGAAACGAATTTTTTTCATGATTCAAAAAAGAAAAAAGGAGAGAAGGGGGAAGACCATTTCGAGAACCGTATCAGTTTAAACATTTTGAACAAAATAATCAAGCGGCAAGGACGACGAGACGACCGATTCGGGTACGGTTGATTTCGTGAACGACTCCGCAATGAACGCGGCCGTCACGGTTTTCCGTCCGCGATGATTTTTGCCAGTTCGAGAAGATCGTCCAGGTAGTTCGGCCCCAGCGTGGAATGGACCACGGCTTTGGCGCCGATTTCCTTCGCGATGATTTCCGCGGGCGCCGGATTGAACTCCGGCTGGACGAGGATCACATGGACGTGATCATGTTCGGCTTGCTGTTTCCACTGGGCCAATTCCTTGATTTTCGGCGTTTTCCCCTCAACTTCGATCGCTTTTTGTTTGAGTCCGAATTCGTCGCAAAAATAACCGTAAGCCGGATGAAACACGTAAACCGTTTCTCCCTTGTGTGGCGCGAGAATTTCGGCGATTTTCGCCCGGGTTTGTTCCAATTCCCGCCGGAACGAGTCGGCGTTTTTCTCGAACTCCGCTTTCCCTTCCGGATCGAGCTGGATCAACGTTTTCAGAATGATGTCCGTTTGCTTAAGTACAAGCGTCGGACTGAGCCAAACGTGCGGGTCCGCGCCTTCATGGTCGCCGTGGTTGTGATCATGGTCGTGATCGTGCTCTTCCATCGCCCGCAAGGGAAGCCCTTCCCGGGTGTCGACGATTTTCAGGTTCGGGGCGAGCGTTCGGAGTTTCGGCAGGAAGGTTTCCTCGGACGGAAACCCGATTCGGAAAAAGACGCGGCTTTGAGCGAGTTTTTTGATTTTATCGGGGGTCGGAACGTAAGTTTCCGGTTCCTTTCCGGTCGGGACGAGGACTTCGACATGAACGCGATCGCCGGCGATTTTTTCGACGAAAAACTTCTGCGGCTCGATCGAAACGACAACGGTCGGGTGAGAGGAGGACATCTCGTCGCGGACCGATTGCGTACAACCGCAAAAGGAAACCGCGAACAAAACCAGGGTGGAAAACGCAACCGCCCGGGGGGCGACAGGAGCGAACAACTCGCGAGAGGGGCGCTTCACTCCCGGTCCCGCTGACCTCGTAAAGAAATTCACGATCATTTTATGTCTATGTAATTGGGGAGGTTTGCACACGAAAACGAACGAGTTCACGTCGGACTCCGAATGATAGGGCGGCAGGGCCGCCAGCCAAAACGAGGTGCGAGCCGCACTGGCACTGCCGCTCGGAGAAGTGTTCGCTTCCGATAGGCGCTTACATCGTGAAAAAATTCATGATGTTCAATGTTATACTCCACACCGCCATAAATGTGATGTTTTGCCCCGTCGATCAACCGTATAAACACCCAAACAAGCGGAGTACCGGTTAAAAGAGAAAAATCACTTTTTTGGCGTTGAATGGTATAGTAGCATAGACCGAGAGCAATACTCTTTCAAGAGTACTTTGGGAAAGCGGTAAGAGATGTACGAACGATTTATCACCCTCGCACGGGGGGGATTCATTTTCCGGGGCCGGAAAATATAATGAGTTCGGTGTTGTTTTATTTTCCGAAATTCACGCAGGAGCATAGAAGCATGTTTTCTTTTTTCGATCTTTCCGGTGTTTGGGATTTCCCGACGATCGCCGCGGCGGTTTTCGGTTGTGCAATGGTCGGTGGGGCTCGCTGCTGCGGCTCGAATGACGGTGGATGTTGCAATCACGACCATGAAGAAGACGAGGACGAGTCCGCTTACTCGGAAATGGAATCGCAAATCGAAGAACTCAAGGCGAAATTCGAAGGGGGCGAGACCGCGATCCGCAGGGAACTCGCCGACGCGATTCTCGCCTTGGCCGTCCAACTCCAACAGGACGACTACTTGGACGAATCCGCGACGATGTACGAAGACGCGATCGAACACTTCCAGACGCTCGCCGCGGAAAATCCGCAGGAAACCGATTTAACCCGGTTGGTCGGATTGTCGCACCTGAGTCATGCCGTCGCTTTGAACGACCTCGACGAAAAGGAAGAGGCGATCGAAGAATACGGCAAAGCACTCACGACTCTGATGCCGCTCGCGACCGGCGGAGACGGGGAAGCGAAATACGACATCGCCGGCATCAAATTGAATCAGGGAACGATTTATCACGAGCTGGGCGAACTGGACAAAGCCGAAAAATTGCTCGACGAATCGTTTATGGAGTTCCGTGCTCTGGAGAAGATCAGCGAACTGGATACCCGGTTTTACATGGGGAAAGTCAGCGTCGCGATCGGAAACCTGCTCCGGGACAAAGAAGCGCCGATCGAAAAGATCGTCGAAATGTACAATCGGGCGATGCGGCTTTTCGTCGAACTGATCGACGCCGGGGATATGGACCACGAACTCGACTTGGCGAACGTTCTGATCGACAAATGTATGGCCCGATTCGATGCCGGGCAGGGCGAAGCCGTATTGGTCGACATGCAGCGTGCGATCGAAATTCTCGAAAAGCTCGTGAAGGAAGAAAATTACGAAGCGTATCACGACCTGTTCGGCGCGATGATGGCTTACGGCGACATGCTCCTGAATCTCGACAAATTCAACGATGCGCTGAGCGTTCTCAATGAAACCGCCCAAAAGTACGGCGATTGGGAACATGCGGACGATCCGATGTTGTTCAACGAGTTCGCCGGATTGTTCGAACGTCGCGGTCTTTGTTTTTTCAATCTCCAAAAGCCGGACGAGGCAATTGCCGACTTGACCAAGAGCGTCGATCTGAAGGAAAAACTCTGGGAAGAAGAATGGAGTCTGGAAGACGACATTTTGGCCCATTTCGCCCCTTCGCTCGTTTCGTCGTACTGCAATCGCGCGGTCGTTTATGACTCGCTCGGCAAGAAAGACCAGGCGATGGACGACTGCAAAAAAGCGGCGAACGTCTTGGAACCGTATCAGGACGACCTCGGCGAAGATTATCAGGAACT
>JAVBTU010000059.1:0-5668 GCA_031556015.1 Thermoguttaceae bacterium | reverse complement strand
CCGGGCCAAGGAAAGGACAGACGCTCCCGCCAAAGCCGCGGAGCCCGTTTTCAAAAATTCTCGTCGGATCATGGTTTGAAAGGGGAAAAAGGGGGGGGGGAAGGAAGAAGAGTTTTAAATAACAAATAACAAATAACAAATAACAAATAACAAATGAGAAATGAGAAATGAGAAATGAGGTTTTGCGGTTTTTACGTTTGTCACCGAGTTTTATTTTTCATTTCTCATTTCACATTTCTCATTTCATTTCACTGCTCCCGCTTCGCGCATCATGCGGAGGATGAGTTGGTCGAAGGGGATTTGGGTCTGTGAGATCGTGCAGCCGAAGCCGTTGCCGATACAGTATTTTTTGACCGAATCGAGAAACTCGCCGAACTTCGCTTTGTAGCGCCGGAGCACCGATTCGCTGACTGTCGCGTTGCGCTCCCGACCGGTTTCCATGTCGATCAGCCGCAAATCGCCGCGAAGTTGCGGCTGGGCTTCGCTTTGGTCGTGAATCTGGATCAGACTCGGCTCGTACTGTTGGAAACGCAACAGGTCTATACCCTGTTGAAATCCGGCGGGATCGAAAAGATCGCTCACGACGACGGCCAGGCCGGACCGTTGTTTACGGTGCGAGAATTCTCGAACCACGTTCGCCAGATTCGTCGCCGAACCGCCGGTTTCGCAGCGTTCCAGAAATCGCATCAGGCTCAAAATGTGCTGTTTGCCCCGGGTTAAGGGAAACACGTCCAATATATTTTCGGCGAACGCGACCACGCTGATCCGGTCCAGATCCGCAAGGGCGATGTACGCGAGAGCCGCCGTGATTTCCCGGGCGTAATCGAATTTATTCGGTCGCCCGAAGTGCATGCTCCGGGAGCAGTCGAGGAAGAAATAAACGTGCAGATCTTCCTCTTCCTCGAAGCGTTTGATGAGATGATGTCCGAATCGGGCGTAAACGTTCCAGTCGAGGTACCGCAAATCGTCGCCGAACACATAATCCCGGTGGTCCGCGAACTCGACCCCGCCGCCGAGCTGTTTGGTCCGACGCTGCGCGAGAAGCTGTCCCCGGAAAACCCGGCGTGAGATCAGCGAAAGATACTCGAGCTTCTTCAAAAAATCGGAGTCGAACATGGAGAGAATCGGGAATTTCGTTGGGGAGATCGACTAATATTTGTTCGTCGCCGACATTTTACCCGATTCGCTACGGCGATACAAGTTGGATTGCCCAAACGGCAAGAGACTGGTGCACGCAAATTTGGTGGGTCGCGATTTGTCATTCTGAACGCAGTGTACTCACGGAGCGAAAGCCTGTCCTGAGTACTCGAAGGAAATCTGGTGTATCCGGCCAACACGCTTTGCAGAACGGGCACAGCTTGAAACCAGATGCTTCGGAGTACCTCAGCATGACATGAGCGACACGTTATTCATAAACTTGCCGCTTATTCTCAGGCGAAGCCTTAATTCGCCAACTATGTACTACCGCTTCAACGTCGGAAAAGAGAAACCGATTTCCAAGGCGAGCGCACCCCAGTCGCATTTGAACGGGATCATGATCGGATGCGAATTGGCGGGAAAATGGAGTCGGCAGTTATCGCCGCACAGCACGTTGGGTAAACTCATTTGAAGACTGAACGCTTCCAGTTTCGCTTTCGCTCCCCCGGCGACCATATTCGTCAATTCGCCGACGGCGTCCAGAACATCGTCGTCGGTGTCGGTCATTTCGGTCATGAGCATGGTTCCAGCCGCTTTTTGAGCGACGACGTGAGACATCGAAAGTACGATCGTACCGACCGCTTTTCCACTGACGCCGATGATTCCGCTCACCGGATGAAGGGCACAGTTGTTTTCCATCAGGCCGAGCCCGGTCCGCTGGATCGTATGTCCGAGCATCGTTTCAAAGGCCTCTTCCAACGCGCCGATCACTGGATTGATATAGTCGATTTCGATTGACATAAAACGTACTCCCGGGAGAAAAGTGAAAAAACGAGACAATGAAACATCACTCCGATTATAACATACCCCCGGTGGATGTAAAGAAAAACGCGCAACAAAACCCAAAATCGAAGGATTGACGACGTTAAAATCGTAACCGTTACACTTCACAGCATCAAGAACCGGTCGTTTTTGCACTGCTTGGAAACGTAAAATTATTGGATTCAGGAGTTTTGTCTTTCCTCAAAAACCCGGCTCGGCGCGAAGCAAAGGCAGGGATATAATGCCCTCTCGTTGTCCCATCATTTTTCCACACACATCCATGCCAGCCCTATTTCGACAGTACTTCAAGGAAATCGCCGAAGCGGAAACCCGATCCATCACTCTTTTCGAGGGAAACGAATCCGGCCTTCCACCAGGCGAGTACGGGTTCGTCGAGTTTTACTGCGATGAGAAAAACTGCGATTGCCGCCGGGTTCATCTCATGGTCGTCGCCGATTGGAATCGGGAAAAGCCGCTTGCGATGCTCGGCTTCGGGTGGGAATCGCCGAAATTCTACGACAAGTGGATGCACGGCGCGGACAAAAAAATGGCCGAACAAATGGCCGGAGTGTCGCTGGAACCGTTCTTCGCGCAAACGAAATACGCTCCCGGCGCGAAAAAGCTGTGCGAAAATGTTCTCCTTGCCGACCCGAATTACGTCGAACGGCTCAAGCAGCACTATCGGATGATGCGCGACCGCATTGACGGACGACAGCATACGATTCAAATTCGCAACGAAAAACGAGTGAAAAGAGTGGAAGAGAAAAAGTCTGTGATGATTCCGCCGAAAGAGCGGATCGCGATTCCCGAACTCATCCCGACCGAAACCGTACGAGAAGCACTCTTGTCGCCGAATGAAGCGGTGCGCAATTCCGCGTCGTACTTCTTCACCTTCTGCCGGACGGAAGGTCTCACCGCTGAGATCATGAAAACGGTCATCCAATCCGTCGAGCTTTACGGCAAAATCGCATCGCTCGGCGTTCTTTCCGGCTTGGATGTTCCGCAGGACGAAACGACGGTCCGTTGGTTGACTCAAGAGCTGGACAAAGAGTACGATCTGGAAAACATCCACCTGGACAATTATTGTTACTTCTTGACGCAGATACTCTGCAAAGCCGATCCGAAACTTTTGACGTCGGAGATGTCGGACCTCCGCTGTTTTTCGCAGGAAAAGAAACCGCTGCTGTTCAAACGGCTTGAGCTGGCGTCATTGGATTGGGCAGCCCTTTGGAAAATCGTCCTGCACTACGCAGCCGATATCGACGGTCTGTACGAAAGCGACGACTACGACCTTGACGATCTTCTTGTCGAGGCTGTTGTCCGACATGAGGAGTGTCAATCGTACGTTCTCGACGCTCTGGGACGGAAAAATCTTTCTCTGGATGACGCCGATTTCGACGACTTCGTGCCGCTGCTGCTCCGGATCGTTGCGAAGAAACACATCAAGGGAGCAAGTGATTTCGTGTTTGACGCGGTACTGAATCGTGCCGAACAATACCCTTCCGAGGGATACTGGGCGGCATTTTCGAGCCTCGCGGAAGACGACGACTGGGAAAGGCTTTACTCCCGCTGGCAAGAATCGCCGGACGAAAATTGGTGGTTCATTGACCTGCTCATGTCGAAACCGTCGACGAAACGTTTGGAAATCGTTTTGGATATCGTTCGAACGGAGAACAAAGGGATCAAAGACGAGTGGTTGGTTCGGTGCTTGTTGGAAAACTACGTCAAAGAGGCTCATCCCGCCATTGCGAATTTGCTGGACCGCGAAATGATGGACTCAGACGAGTGGGAGGATCATGTTGTCGGACTGACCGTATCGGGAATCGTCAATCCGGATTCCTTGGAAGATTTCGACATATGGTTTGAAGCGGCGGAAGAGGCGGAGTGGAATTTGGAGGAGCTGCACGCACAACATGCCGAAGAACGCGAGCGGGAAATCGATTCGGATATTACTTACGATGATGAAGACGATTTCGACGACGAAGACGAGGACTGGGATGATGAGACCTTCGATTCGTCCTACGGTCTTGGAAATCCCTTGTCGCGTCTACCGCAGTCGCTCTTTTCCGACAGCGAATATGAAGACGAATCATCCGACGATTCGTTTTACGGCCCGCAGCAACCGTTTCGCCGGGAAGAGCCGAAAGTCGGTCGAAACGATCCGTGCCCTTGCGGGAGCGGTAAAAAGTACAAAAAGTGCTGCTTGAAAACCTGAAAAAGTGGTACACATAGTTCAGACGCACTCCACTTGTCGAAAAAGATACGAGCCCGCTTTTGCGCGAAAAACGTGGATTACCGTTTCCCACTCATTTTTGCTTCACAATTGACCCTGCCTCGAATTCATGGAATTTGATGCTGATCAGGAACGCGTCCGACTCGCCCGCCTGGAACGTTTCGACCTGCTTTTGACGCTCTCGGACAGGCGTCGAACCGTCGAGGTACTGGTACGTGATACCCATCGCGTCCAGTTCGGCTTGCAAGATTTCCAGAAAGTAAAGTGGTCTTTTGGAGCGCTGTCGGGATTCTCGCGGTTTCGATTCTTTATTGCTGCACCGCTTTTGTTTTCGACTGCGAAAGCACCCGTTGTTCGTTCTTTTCGCGACGACGTTGGTCGTGATCGTCAAGGGAGCCGCACGGAACTTCGACTGAAAAGCGGTCAAGGAATTTATTGTCGGAAAAGAAGGATGGATGGTTTGTTTTTCTTGATTTTCTTTGGTAAAATTCTTTCCGTCGTCGAATTCCTACAAAGATGTCGTTTTCTTTACGCTTCCCGTGGGGGCGGGAAATGAATCCTGGATGGAGCCGTTCAAGGGACAAATGGAGTCGAACCGAATCCCCATTTACGAACCCAAATTTTCCTGGTCGATGTAATCGGGCGCAGAAAAGAAGCGGCTCTTCCCGTCTTGGAAAAGCCGCTTCAATAATCGTTTTAGTTCATTGCGAGGACTTCCTGCGAAGGGGCCCAGGAAAACGCCTGAATCCGCGATTGGCCCGGCACGACGAGCGTGTGAGCTTTTTCGTAGCGAATGTCGACGTTCTCGAACGCCGGAACGACGCCCGGAGCGGTCCGAAGCGTCGAATTCCATTGCTGGTTGTCGACGACGAACACAAGTGTTCCTCCGTCGATCTTCGCACTCCCGACGAGCGTGATCGCCCCGGTGTACGTTTGATCCCGAACGGCGTCGTAATTTCTGACGACGAGCGTGTCCCCTTCGGAAAGATTCAAATTTCGAATCGTTCCTCCGGGCAGAATCGTGTTCCGGGCGATCGTGTCACGGCCCGTACGGAAACCGACGGTTCCTCGCAAATCGGCTCCGGACAAATTAGCCCCGTCCAGCACGGTTCCGTGGAAAACGGCTCCGCGCAAGTCGGCGCCGACTAAATTGACACCGCTCAGGTCCGCGCCGGAAAAATCGGCCCGACGCAAATCGGCGCCCGCGAAATCGGCGTCGGTCAAGTCCTTCGCGCGAAAATCGGCGAGCATCAGCTTCATTTCCCGGGCGTCCAGGCCCGGTTCGGCGGTTTTTTCCTCCGTTCGGGGAAGCACCTTTCCGGTGAGAGTGTAAATCTTCGCATGGGCGGTTTCGCTGAGCATATTCCCGGCAAAACACGCATAAGCAACAAACAAAACGCAATAGGTATAAACGTACTTCGACATGACTTGATCCCTTTGTGACAGCTAAAAACGTAGCGAACAGGTGTTGTGTTT
>JAVBTU010000182.1:0-6352 GCA_031556015.1 Thermoguttaceae bacterium | reverse complement strand
GAACATCTTCGATTCCGGGCAGATGTAAAACGTCGTCGGCTCGGAGAATTTCGAGTACGGCGTATCGGAGACCGCGAAATTCAGCTTCGGGCCGACACATCCTTCCGTGTACACCAGCACGAATTTGCCGTCCAATCGACCGCCGATCATTTTCGTTACGCTCAGCTCGTTCGACATTCCTTCGGCAAGAGCGGCCGCATCGCAGTTGGTATCGGCGATCTTCTCGCTCCATCGGTCGCCGGTCCAGAATCGCCATGTCGTAACATCGGAGTATGTTTTTCGTGGTGCCTTGGCGACGACCAACTGGCGGCGATAAAATGCTTCCCCTTTCTTGTCCCGGAAGCCGTAAACATAAATGTCGTCCCCTTGATCGCAGATGCCGATCCCAAATAAAACTTCGAACACACCGTCTTTGTGAAACAGTTCAACCCGTTTCGTTTTCGTTTCCGAACAAACGGGTTGCTCGTTTTTAATCGGGATTTCGAGCATCCACGGCCCTTCCATCGACCAAGTTTTCGGATCAACGACCACACCGATCGTGTACATGGTCGAGTCGATCACGATGCTGTCGTTGAGCCAATAGTGCCGGTCGAACAGATTCGACGGACGACCATTTTCGTCGACATTGTACACATATTTCATTTTGGCCGGATCGGGCTTGTCGCCGGTCACCACGGCAAGGCAGTGATTGACCATCACCAAGCCGCTCTTGTAAGAGCCGTCGGCATTGACGCCACCGATAAGCGAATCGCCGAAGGTGAAAAGCGTTTTCGAATTTTCGCTTGCGCTCCCCTGTTTCGAGTTGCCATCCATGCCGAACGAATAGATGCCGTCCCCGGCAATCCAGCCGTCGTTGCGGTCAAATAACGCCGTCCATTCCATCGCCGGTTCGCAAACGAACGTCGGTTCCGCAGCCGAAAGCATCGCCGCATTGAAAAACGGGACGACGCACAATGTAAAAATTATTCGCGTCATTTTTCACAATTACCGTAATTGATCATCCACGAGACGCCGAATTTGTCGACGCACATACCGAACAACTCGGCCCAAAACGTTTTTTCAATCGGCATGATGATTTTGCCGCCCTCGGCCAAAGCCGCGAAAATCCGTTTGGCGTCAACTTCGTTGTCCGGAGAAATATTGATTGTAACGTTGTCGCCGAATTTCGCCGTTTGACCACAGCTTTCCGAGGTGTCGGAGCCCATCAGGATCGTCGAACAGATCGGGAGAGAACAGTGCATGATGCGTTCGCGTTCGTTTTCCGCAACGGGAAAGCCGCCCGCATCTTCCTGCGGAGCGTCTTTGAAGCGGCAAAGCATCAGTTCGCCGCCGAACACCGATTGGTAAAGTTGAAACGCTTCTTCGCAGTTACCGTTGAACGAAAGGTACGGATTGATGGCGGGCATGGGAATCTCCGAAAATGGGTCGATGGAAAGGGCGTTTCGGTCATTCTATCCGGCGTTTGCTGGGCCGTCCAGTAGGTTCTTATTACCAACGGATAATCGACACTTTCGGTTACGTCTTCATCGATACCCAACCGTTCCTTACAAGGGTGTATGCGACGATGGTTCCAACGAGATTCGAGCAAAGGTCGAGCGACGTGTTTTCGTAACCGCCGACGCCGGTTTGCGGGAGGAGTACCGTCAACAGAAACTCAATGTTTTCGTTCAACGCCCCGAGACCGACTCCCGCCATGATGACGACAAGGCCGACGGAAAAACGTTTCATATCAGCCTTCGGGAGCAGGTTGGCAAGCAGATGGTACATGACGAGCGTCGTGACGCCGAACCCGAAAGCGTGAACGACTTGATCGTAGCGCAGAATCGAATACTTTTCCGAAATCGGAATCATAATGAGCCCGTATAGAACGTCGCCTTCGACACGGATGCCGCCACCCGCAAGATGCATGACGGCCCAAACGGCAAGGCCGATAAGACAAACGAACGGATACTGAACTTTTTTGTACGTCCACGCGATAAGCAAGCCGACCGCGACGACCACGGCGACGTAAATCAGGAATTCGTGATTCGCGTTCATAAGAAATCGCACGGTGAACAATAGCGTTATGGCTGTTACGACAGCCGCGAGGATGTAGTGCTTGCGTTCATACACGGGGAGATGATTCGTAAAGTTTTGTCGGTATTGCCGTCATGCTGTATTTCTGTCCGGAAAGAAAAACCGCGATTGACCGTGCCAAAGGAACAGACCGCTGGACACGCAAATCAAACCGAACAGAACGAGAACAACGCGGTTCGCTCCGTGTTCCATGAGCAATCCCGCATCAGTCGGGCCGACCGTTGAAAAATCCGCTCCGATGTACGCTCCGTTCGCGATCAGACAGAATCCGGCGAAAAAACGGAAAAGATAGGCGATTTTCAAACGGAGCAAACGGACAACCAACCATAACACCACAGGAAATACCGCTCCGAAAGCCGCTCCGGCGCCATAAACGAAAAGCGGATGTTCGACGCCCGTGGTGTCGGTCCGGGAAATGGGAAGCAAAACGACCCGCTCGACCGTCGCTCCGCTGCACCACGCCGCGAGAACGTGACCGAGTTCGTGCACCGATTCCATGCCGAAACAGCAGACGATCAAGAAAATCAGGATGAACGTCCATTGCCAAACTCTCATCCCGGCTTTCTCCGTATCGGTGAGGCATCGATTTCTGTTGACGACATGAGATTTTCGCTCCGCTTGATTGGCCCGAATGATTGCCTGTTCCGCAAATTTATTGTAAACTGAATCCGTTGCGTTTTCAATCAACAAGGAATTGTATCGAAATGCACCTTTTTGACGACATCAAATCTCCGATCCTGCTTTATCTCAAGGGCGGCTTGTTCGCCTTGCTGGCGGGCATGGCTGCGGTGTTGATCGTGATCGCCGACAATCGCTGGTATAAAATCGGCCTTCTGATCGTCTGCGTTTGGGCGTCCTGCCGGTTCTATTATTTCCTGTTTTATGTACTGGACCACTACGTCGGCGGCGACAAGAATGCCAGCGTTTTTGCGATGATCCTCAAACTTTGCGAGAAAAAGTCTGAAATGACACAAGCGATAAAGCTGAGCATGTACGTCGCGATCAGCCTCGACGGGTTCATCGCCAGACCGGACGGTAATATCGACTGGTTGACCGAGCATGGTTCGCAAGACGATCTCGAAAACGACGATGGTTACAAGGAATTTCTCGCTTCCGTTGACGCCCTCGTCATGGGTGGCAAAACATATCGGCAAGTTTTGACTTTCGGCGATTGGCCGTATCACGGAAAGAAATGTGTTGTTGTTTCTCGAACGGAAACGAAAACGGATTTGCCGGATGTTTTTTTCAAGACGCATTCGCCTGAAAAAATCGTCCAGCGTCTGCAAAACGCAGGATGCCGCCACATTTGGGTGATGGGCGGCGGCGAGATTCATTCGTTGTTTCTGCAAGCCGGTCTGATCGACGAAATGCGAATCTTCGTGATACCGAAAATCCTCGGCGAAGGCATTCCACTGTTCGCTCCGCCGGTTCCTGATGTTCGCTGGAAACTGCTCAGCCAAACGGAATGGCAAGCGAATATCGTCGAGCTTCGGTATCGGCGACAAGATTGAAACCGTTCAATCTTTCAAGGCTTTCTCAAAATCCGGACGATAAGTCTCGCCCCATTTCTTCATCGCGCGGAGCACGGGGAGCAGGCTCTTGCCCAGATCCGTGATGAAATACTCCGAACGCGGCGGCAACTCCGGGTAAATCACTTTGCGGATGATGCCGTGAGCCTCCATCTCCTTGAGTTTCTGGTCGAGGACGCGCGGACTCGCCGCCGGATACGCCCGATGCAGTTCGCTCGGCCTCTTCGGCCCAGTACTCAAGTCGTCCAGCAGGCAACTCTTCCACTTGCCGCCGATTACCTCGGTCGTGATGGTGATACCGCATTCGAGATCGAGTGGAATCTTGCGGTTGTATTTTTTGACTCCCTTGGTCGTTTTCATACGGCTAAATTTGTCGGTATAGGCTAATTTTATTGGTACATGATAATTTTAGCGGTAATTGCTGTTACTCCCGCATCGAATATTATAGCACATATGAGCGGTTTGCTACATGGCAATCCGATTTTCGTGAAATTCGCCACCTCACCACTACCGTCAAGGAGATTGATTATGTCCAGAAAAATGACCGTTGGTACCGCGTTTGTTACAGCCTCCATCCTGCTTTTCGCCGTCTGCGTTTATTCCGTCGCGACGGCACAAAACAAAGATGCTGAAAAACCTGCATGTGAAAACGTTCCCAAATTCATCATGACCGATATCAGCGGCATTGAACCGGAAATCAGTCGACCGGCTGCGAAAGACGTGATCTCAGGAAATTCCGAGTTCAGGTTCTGGAAATTGGATTCCTTGAAAGAGGGAGTCACATTCGCCGTCTGGGAAAGCACGCCGGGAAAATGGAAATACACCAGTCCCCAATGGGAATATTGCCGCATCCTTTCTGGCGTCACAGTGATTACGGAAGAAAACGGCAAAAGTCACACCGTCAAAGCCGGGGACAGCTTCCTGCTGAAGCCAGGGATCGTTTGTACCTGGGATGTTCGTGAAACGACTCGAAAAGAACTCGTCTCCTACGACTTCTGAATACTGGAACGACTCATCACAAATGCAGGTCATTGATAGAACCCCGGCAGATTTACCGGGGGCTTGATTCCCGGTCGCGGAGCGATCGTCGTCCCAGTACGTCATCGCTTGGCCTTTTCAGCATCCATTCCGGCGACGAACAAAACGATCCGTTTGTTTACCCGCTTTACTCCGATCTCTTTGACATAGCCGAGTTCGATCCATTTGACGAGCGTGTAGACACCACTTTTCGGGTCGTTGTAATGCTCCGCTAACAGAGGATAAACCTCTTTCAAAAGACATCCGTCAGGTTTTTCCTTGAGATATTCCGTCACGGAATAACACATGCGGCGAAATGACGTCGTATGACCGCCTTGCGTGCCCGGAATGTTGTGAGCCATCGCCGGATGCAAAAATTCCTTCTTCACGCAATGCGGATACTCCTCTTTATCCTTGGCCAGAAGCGCGAAGCGAGGACCGCCGAAAAATCGTTTCGGATCGTCACTCCCGGAATCGAAAACGCCCATCTTGGCCCGAATGACGCCAATGCCGAATTTCTTCGCGACCTCCTGAAAGAAGCGATTTTTACCACCAGCCTTGCCTTTGCGGCGACCTTCCGGAACGGCAACGTAGACGTAATGGAAATCTTTCTTCCAATGGTACGCTTGTTCGAGCACTTCCAAACCGGCGCTCGTTTTGACTTCGACGGCCCAGTATTCGTCGCCGTCTTTCACGACAATGTCGATGCGTCGCCCGCTCCTGCCGCCATAGGTCACCTCGCAGAAGATTTCATACCCTTGTTCCCGCAGCCAGTCGGCGATCACGCAAGCGAAATCGGCTTCCTGCCGCTGCTCGGTCCTTCGGTTTTCGGCTTCGCGGCGGCTCGTTTGGCCATTTGCTATACCAATTCCTTGAGCGATTTGAGGGCTCGCACGCGGATTTTTTCGTGGGCTTTCTTCGCCGGGCGGTCGTACAGTTCGCCGGTCAGCGGGTTCTTGACGCCCTTTTTCGCCGGTTGAGCTTTGACCTGCTTCTTATCGATTTTGAGCAAGCCCGGCAGAACGAACGCGCCGGGGCCTTTCTTGGAAAAGCTCTTTTTGATTTCTTCGCCAAGGGCTTCGAGCACGGCGGTCACGTCCTTTTTGGAAACTTCCGTCGCGGCGACGAGGTTAGCGATGATTTCGGTTTTCGTGAGCGGTTTCTTCTTTTCGGTTTTCGATTCGGTTTTGGCCATAGGTGTCCTCCCTGAAAAATGAGGGTGAATTGGATTGGGAAACAGTAACTTTCGGGATTGTAGTGGTTCCGGGCCAGGGATGCAAGAGGGTGTAGCGGCTCTCGGCGCGAGTACTGGAATCGTATAAAATGCAACTTTCAAAGGAATCGCTTATCACGTATGCGCGTCAAAATACTGCTGGAAGCAACATCCTCAAAAAACGAAAGGAAAACCTCATGCAAATCAGCGTAACACATAATCCAACGGCTGAAACGCTTGACCAACTCGGCTGTCGTACATGGCCGATCTGGGAAAAGGAGCCGTCGACGTTCCCGTGGCATTACGACGAAAAGGAAACCTGCCTGATTCTCGACGGAAAGGTGACAGTGACACCGAAAAGCGGTGAACCGGTCACGTGTGGATTCCGGTCGAAAACCGGGGAGAATTCCGGTCGCGGATTCCGGTTGAAAATCGGGGCTGGGTCAACCCGGTCGCGTGAATCGCAAGCTAACCTTGCGAGGCCTTTGAGCCTTGCAAGTCCTTTAGCCGCTACGAT
>JAVBTU010000120.1:0-4557 GCA_031556015.1 Thermoguttaceae bacterium | reverse complement strand
TGCTCCAAACGGAGTTTGTGGTTGCGCCAATTATTGTTTTCGTCGAGGATTCGCGTCAGCTCCCGGGCGCACGATTCCAGGTAGGAAACGATCGTGTCGTCGAAAAACTCGGTGCGTCGGGAATAAAACACGAGTCCGCGGCTGAGGGCTGCGTCGTGATAAAAGGGGATCACCAACGTCGACCGAATCTTCTCCGCTGTGTTCTCCGCGGCTTCGTGTGGTGCGGGAAACCCCGGTTCTCCCTGACGGTAATGCCGGATTTCCGAACGCTCGATCGCCTGCCAAAGCGACGGGTACATCTTTTCTTCCCCGGGCAATGCCGTTTTGAACGATTCGGCAACGGCACCACTTTGGGTCATACCGGTCGCCCGATCGTGAAAAAACGATCGAACCGGTTTTCCGTCTTTCAGTTCGACGAACCAGGAATCGTCGATTTGGAAATGCATCGAAACCGATTCGAGAAAGGAGCAGACGCACTCCTCTTCCGTCGAATCGTAATACGATTTACGAATGTCCGCGATCACCGAAATATGCGAGCGGAAATGTTCCAACGCCGCCTCGGCCAGTTTTTGGGCCGTGATGTCGCGGACGAAATTGAAAAAAGAAGTGATTCTTCCCGTTTCCGGATCGAGAATCGGATAGACGATCAATTCCCGCCAGTCGCCGGAGTACCCCTGTTTCCAAGGTTCACCCGGTTCGTGCGGATAGAAGTGAATCTTCGACCGCATCCGAGCGGTTCCGTCTTCCAGGGCAAGCGGAACCGGACATCCCTCGCAGACGTCCGTGTTACTGACCAGGGTGTAACATTTTTTCCCGACGATCGGCCGGTGTTCCGGAAAGATCGCCTCCATTCTCGGATTGACGTACAAAACGTTGTATTCCGGATCGATGACGTAGAAGCTGTCTTGGATGCAAGCGAAAATCTGAGCGAGAATTTCCTCCCTGGATTTCAGGTCCGCTTCCCGTTTTTTTTGCACGTCGACGTTCTTGCAGAACATCGTGCCGGCGATGATTTCACCGGTCTCCCGGTCTTTGACGGGAAAACAGGTCAGCTCGAGATGTTGACCTTTGAGATTGACGTGTTCGGCGAAATTCCGGAAGCCGTCCCGGAATGTTTTCGCGAGCGGACAAAATTCACACGGGGAATTTCGATTCTCGAATCGTTCGTAACAGATTTTTCCCACCAACGGTTCCGGGCCGTACGCTTCGTTTGCCGTGCGATTGGCCTGGACGATCCTGTAATTCAAATCGACGACATAGACACCATCGGAGATGCTGTCGAAGATGTCGCCCAAAAGCGAATTCTGATTAACCGAGATAAGGCCCATTGCGGTGAATTACTAATTATGAATTACGAATTACGAATTCAGTGTAACGTTTAATGGCAACGGCTCGGTAATTCGCCATTAGTAATTCGTAATTAAGTCAGACGAAGTCCGGTACCACGCGTTTGGGGACGATTTTGGCGTCATAGGCGCGTTGGAGGAGTTCCTTGACCGCGCGGCGGCCGACGTCGCCGAAGTCGAGCGTCCAATCGTTGACGTACATGCCGACGAACGTGTCCGCTTCGTTTCGTTTCAGATCGCGGCCGTATTGCAGAGCGTAGTCGAGCGCTTCGTCCCGATTTTCCAAACCGTACTTGATACTCGCATGGAGCAGTCGCACGACGTCGGAAATCACGGGGCCGGTCAAATCGCGACGAATCGCGTTCGCCCCGAGCGGCAACGGCAAACCGGTTTCCTCCATCCACCAGACGCCAAGATCGACGAGCAGTTCGAGGTTTTCCCGCAGATACGTCAATTGCCCTTCGTGAATCACGACTCCGGCGTCGACCGGCTGTCCTTCGAACGTACCGTTTTGCACATGCTCGAACACGGAATCGAACGGGACGTTGATCAGCTTGGCGTTCGATTTGCCGAGCTTTTCGAGCCAGAGCTTTAAGACGAGCGTCGCGGTCGTCAGTTCGCCCGGTATCACGATCGTTTCCAAATCGTCGGGAAATTTTTTGCCGCGACTTTCCCGGATCTTCGGGCAGGATACGACGATCGGGCCGTATTTATCTCCCATGCTCGCCCCGCAGTTGCATAAAGCGTACACGTCGTTCAGGTACGCATACGCGTGAACGCTTACGGCGGTCAACTCCAATTCGCCGTGAAACGCACGGTGGTTGAGCGATTCGATGTCGCAAAGCTCATGCCGGAATTCGTACGGTCCCGTATCGAGTTTGCCGTTGGACAGGGCGTGAAACATGAACGCGTCGTCGGAATCCGGGCTGTGTCCGACACGAATGAGAGTTTTCTCGGGCATGGTTGAGTTTGTTGGAGGAGTGTTCCGTAAAATAATATTCTCTAAATCAATGTTCTGTCGATTCGAAGCCGCCTTGAGAGTTAATCACCACTGTTCCAGTGGAGCATTGGTTTGGTATTTCCGTAATTGACTTGCATGAAAACCGACCAAGTTGAAACGGTCACCTTTCGAATCAGAGCCGCGCACGAAGTAAGCGGTATTGTAGATTATGCCATACAAAACGTTGCGATACAGTCGACTCGAACACCGCTTACTTCGCGCGGCACTGATTCGAAGGGAGACATTTTACTCCTTAAACCGATCGGCGAATGCCCGGAAAACGATCGCCATGCTGACGGCTCCGGCGTCGAGGTGTCCTTTGGTGCGTTCGCCGAGGTTTTTGGCGCGGCCGAATTTGGCGACGTAATCGACGGTCGATTCCGCACCGAACTGGGCGGCTTCCGCGGCGGCTTCGAATACGTCCGTAAGGGTCGCGTTGTTGTCGATCATCGACTGCATCCGGTTCACGGCGGGGATCAACGCGTCCATGAGTGTTTTATCGCCGACCTTCGCTTTGGTCGATTTTTCGACGCACGCCAATCCGGCGGAAAACATTCGGATCACGCCGTCGGTGTCCATTTCTTCAGATGTGACCTCTTCGCTCATCCCTTCGTAGAAAGAACCGGTCAGCGAACTGGTCGAACCGCAGTCCTGACTCTCCGCGGCGAACCCGACGTTGTAAAGGACATCCTTGAAAGAACCGCTCCCCTTGGCGGCTTCTGCCGCGGCCCTCATGGCTTTGACGATGGAGGTGCCGTGGTCCCCGTCTCCGGTCGCGGCATCCAGGCGGTTGAGTTCTTCCTGCCGTTTTTCCAGTTCGCCGACGGCATCCGCGAGAATGGTGCCGACCAGCTCTTTCGTCAAAGTTTTCAACATGAAGGGGATCCTCAAGAAGAACGTGATTGATAGGCCGCTTTAAGCGGAGCGTCCCGTCGATCACCGGAAAACCCCGCCCGCTCACTGTCCCCATTTTGCAACGAAATCGCCCGATTGTCAAGCGGCGAATTTTATAAGAAAGAACCCTACTTCGGCGTAAACGTGCAGGCAATTCGCTTTCCCTGCTGTTTCGGCGGCGATTCGAGTTTGCCGAGCGGTTCGAGTTCGGTAATGATGTGCTCCATCATCTTTTCTCCTTCTTCGATGTGGGCCAACTCCCGACCTTTGAACATCACGGAAATGAGAACCTTATCCTTGTCTCCCAAAAACTCTTTGGCTTTGTTGATCTTGACCTGGAGATCATGGCCGCCGGTTTTGGGACGGAGTCGCAATTCCTTCAGCTTCGATTGATGAACGTGCTGTTTGGCCTGTTTTTTCTTTTGCTGATACTTGAACTTGCTGTAGTCGATGATCCGGCAAACGGGAGGTTTGGCGTCGGATGCGACCTCGACCAGATCCAACCCGGCATTGCGAGCGATGTTCAGCGCCTCGTGCGTGCTCATAATCCCCAACTGTTCCCCTTCAGCGGATATCACGCGGATTTGGGGAATGCGAATCATTTCATTGATACGCGGTTGTGGTCCTCGACTGGTCTCCGTCCTCCTTTGATTCATACGATCTCCGTGGTTTTCAATGTGTGCGGGCCTTAATGAATAAAGCGGCAAAAAATAATCGCGACAAAAGCGGCTGCTCCGTCGCCTCGGCTCTCTATTATCACAATCGGCGCGGTTTCGTCAACGGCATTTTCGGCATTTTCCGTTTTTTTTGCAGGCCGCTGGCAGGTATCCCGGTTTATTTCCTCACGGTCTTTCTTTTTCGCTCGTCTGCTGCTATAATCGCTACAAATCGCGTGTGCCGAAATCAGCGCTGGAATTGTCGTACCTTTCGATTAAGATTAAGATTGGTAATACACCAATATAAGGAGTTCGCCGTGTTTGTTGCCGCTTCGACAAGCTGCTTTCCCGACCTAAACCTGTCCGACGCAATGGAGCGACTTGCGGACTTGGAATACACTACGGTTGAAATCGTCGTCGACGAAACCAAAGGAGCGTTGCGTCCGTCGGAGCTGGTCGGGAAATTCGATTCCACAGTCCAGATTTGCCGCCTGTCACGCCGTATTACGCCGATTTCCTTCCTGTTCAACGTCGATCCGAACGACCCGTCCTATTTCGAGTACTTCGGCGCACTGTGTCAGTTGGCCAAAGCGATCAAAGTCGTTTCCATCTCGGTGCTGCCGTCCAAGTTGGGTACGCCGTTCAACGCGGAAGTCGAACG
>JAVBTU010000201.1:0-3905 GCA_031556015.1 Thermoguttaceae bacterium | reverse complement strand
CAGGCGGTCGCGAATTGATCCCGCTGCGAACGCTGCTGCGTTCCGACCTGAAAGACCTGCTTCGGAAACTGTTTGACGGCGTTGCGGATGAGCTGACCTTCTTCGATGGTCAGTGTGAGCGGTTTTTGACAGAAAACGTGTTTGCCGGCCTGGAGTGCTTCGATCGCGATTTTCACATGCCACGGATCGGTCGTCACGACGGAGACGATGTCGATGTCGTCGCGGTCGAGAATTTTGCGGTAATCCTTGCAGGAATCGGGAGTTCCTTCTTTTTTACCGTCACGGATTTTTCCGATGTTCGGATTGTTCAAAGTCGCGGCGATTCCATATTCGGAGTCGACGTCACACACGGCGACGACGTCGGCGAGATTCGAGAAATCGTGGGCGTCTCCTTGTCCCATGCTCCCGACGCCGACGCAACCGACGCGAAGTCGATCGCTCGGCGCCTGGGCCCGGACCGGCTGGGCGCTGGAGAGAATGTAAGGAGTCAAAGCCGCCCCCGCGACCGCCGCGGAGCCGTGTTTCAAAAACTGACGTCGATTGGTTTTCATAAAAGTGAAAGGGGTAAGAGAACAAACGAAGCGGGAAACGTAAGCGAGCGGAAAAAACTTTTCCACTTCGCCGCATTGTCGCATTTTATCGTCGTCGTCGCAAGAGGTTGGCACTCGTTTTGACCGGCACCCTGTTGCCCCGGGAGCTATTTTTCCAACGACCGGATCGGCGCTTTGCCGATGATTTGAGGCGGTCGGGGCGGTTTGCGACTGTATTCCCCTTCCTTGCGAACTTCGACATGTCGAAATCGTTCCTTCGGCAGAATCACGGAGCTGAGCCGGACGCCGAACTTGTCGCCGACTTTCACGGCTTCCCCCAGCGCGATGATCGTTCGGTCCAATTCCAACTCCAGAAGCTCATCGCACGACTTGTCGAACTGGATCACCGAGCCGATGCCGAGCTCCAGAATCGCTTTGATCGGACGCCTGGCCCTTGCCAATACGGCGGCGACCGGGACGCGGATTTTCAAGACGCTTTTCGTGAAGCCGGGAAGCTCGTCCGTGGAAAGGCGTTTTTGATCGGTATCCTCGAAGCTCGTGTCGGCGGAAAAATCCTGCGGGGCGGCAAACGGCGAAAAACCTCCGAACGAAGCGCCGAACGGTGAAGCGGACGGAGCAGCCGCCGGTTCCGGCGATGGAGGGGGCGAAGGCGGCGCGGCCGCCGGTTTCGCTTCCTCGGCGGGAGCGGCCGCATTGGCGGCGAAAACCGCTTTTTGATCTTCGACCGGCCAAACGATTAGCGCCGTCGTTTTCTTTCCCTCGTGATCGATAATCAGTTCCGCAAAGCCGGGATCAGCGCCGAATTTGCCGCTTTCCGCCGCTTGGGCGAGATCGTCGACCATTTCCGACTGAAAATCTTCCGGGAAAAAGTCGTCCGGGGCGACGGTCATGCCGAGTTCCTGGGCGAACGTCGAGAGCTTGCTTTTTCCGGTCGCGTCCGGAGCCTTGCACCAGTCGGGAATCAATCCGGTGTTGGCCGGGATCAGGACGAGGATCGTTCGCCCCTCCGTCAGAAGCGACATCGCGAGACCGGGAACCGAGAAGTTCGTCTTGAGCGTCGCCAAATCGAGCGGTCCGCCGGCGCCGGCCGCGAACGTCACCTGAGCGTCGAACGTCCGCGAAAACGCGGACGCAGCTTCCCCGGCGCCATTAGCGATGGCTTCGAGAAAACTCGCGTTGGCGGTTGCGTTCAGATCGGCCATGGTTGGAAGTGGGGCTGGCTTCAAGCTTCAGGCTTCAGGCTTCAGGCTTCAGGGCTGTTTGTTTCCTGAAGCCTATAGCCTGAAGCCTATAGCCTCTCTCGCTTTTTCTTCGGTTTTTCCCTCTTTTTCGTGGAAGAAAATGCCGAAACGTGCGATTATAGGAGTGTACCACATAACACGATGGTAAAACGGGGAAAATACAAAAAATAAACAAACGGAAGATGTGGCAAATTTGAATATTTTTGTGGAAAATACCTGTTTTTACGAAAAATTGCTCTTTACTGAATCGAACGAATTAAGGAGAATACGCCCCTCGCTCGGCGGCTGAAAATTATTCCAGTTGTCGAAAGGGAGAAACATTCACCCCGAACTATCGATAACGAACCGCTTCGACCCAGGACAGGATGTTCAACTTGGTCGAGTGATTCCAGGACCTTTAAGGAGATTAACGTGAGAAACGAACGAGGGATCGTATTTTTCTTGTCCACCGTATTTGCCGTTGCAATGCTCGGTACCGCATCCGCCCAAGGAACGAGCGCCGCCGCTCCGGCTGCCCCGCCGCAGGCGATTCGGACCGCCGTCGTCGACATGGTCGTCCTGCTCAAGGCGCATCCGAAGCTTAATGCCGATCTGAAAGATTTCAATACCAAGCGTCAGGCGATTACCGCCCAGTTGATGAACGATGAAAAGAAACTGCAAGAAGACGCCCGCGTCATGATGTCTCTCTACAAACCGGGGACCGACGAATACAACAAGGCGAGCGAAGAGTTCGATAAAAAGATGGCCGAGCACAACGCCAATAAGAACAAGGCGCAACGTGAGTTGATCATCTCGGACATGCGGATCAAGTACGACGCGTTCAAGTCGATCCGGGAAGAAATTCAGAACTTCTCCGTTCCGCGCGGCGTTGCCGTGGTCGTCGACGTTCGTGGGATCGATCCGGAAGCGGACGAACTGACCAACGCCGAAGCGGAAGTCGGACAAACCGTCGTTTGGAATTCTCCCGGCGTGAACATGACGGCCCAGATCGTGCAGTTGTTGAACCAGAAATTCAATCAGTTCCAGGCGACCGCGAAGATCGAAAACGGACGCGTCGTTTTCCTGAACACGAACCAGAACGAAGGCATGTCCCCCGGCCCGTCCGTTCCGCAACGAGCCAACCCGGCCGCGGGACAGCAACCGCAGGTCGCCTCCCCCGCCGTTGCCCCGAGACGATAGTATTTTTAATTACGAATTACTAATTCCAAATTACCAATTTTGTTTCCGACCGCAAAAATCGGAAATTGTTTGGTGAGCCCATGAAGTAATTCGTAATTTGTAATTCGTAATTAGTAATTAAAAAAAGATGAGCGTTCTATCGTATTCGACCGTTCCCGGGACCGCGACGGGGTTGGAAGCCGTGATTCCGTCGCCGCATTTTCCGATTCCTCATCGATCCGGGCCCGACTGGTCCGCTTCGCTGACCGATTGGGAGTTGCTGGAAGATCGTTTGGCGAAAGTCCGTCGGTTTCAACAGACGCTCGCCCTGCCGACTTTCGTCGAAGGGTTCGGTTTCTGGACCGGTGAAGACGTTCGCGTCGAATTCCGGCCCGCCGATTGCAATACCGGAATCGTGTTCGTCCGTACCGATTTGGACGGCGAACCCCGAATTCCGGCGCACGTTCGGTATCGGGAAGCGAAAGCCCGGCAAACGTCGCTCGCGCTCGGAAACGTCCGGGTCGATATGATCGAACATCTCATGGCCGCATTGGCCGCGATGCGAATCGACAACTGTGAAGTCTGGGTCGACGGCCCGGAAATGCCCGGTATGGACGGGTCCTCCAAGCCGTTTTACCAGGCACTCAAAAAAGCGGGAACCGCTCCGCAAAAGGCGCTCAAACCTGTCCGAATCGTACAGGAGCCGTTCCGGATCGGGAACGACAAATCGTACATCATCGCGAAACCGTCGCCGTCGTTCGAGACGGTTTACCGGTATCGTCTGCATTTCGACAAATGTCGCGCGATCGGGACGCAGAATTATTCGCTGACGCTTTCCGCGGACGCTTTTGCACGAGACATCATGCACTGCCGAACCTTCCTGACGAAAGAGGAAGCGGACGGTCTTCTCTCCATGGGCTTGTGCAAAAGGGTCACGCATAAAAACGTTCTCGTT
>JAVBTU010000092.1:0-5760 GCA_031556015.1 Thermoguttaceae bacterium | reverse complement strand
AAGCCTGAAGCCTGAAGCCTCGTCAAATAATTCTCGGATTTGTTCCGGTTCGATTCCGAGCGCTTTGGCTTCGGCGACCAGTTGGGCGAAGCGGGACTTCAGGTCGTCGAGGTAGCCGGCCAGGTCCGGCGGACGCGGATGTTCGGCGATCAAAACGCCCCGCTGCCTGTGGATCACGACGAAACCCTCGTCCCGGAGAATCTGGTACGCTTTGTTGACCGTGTGCAGATTCACGCCGATTTCCGACGCCAACTGCCGAACCGACGGCAACGATTCCCCCGGCGCAAGCGTCCGCGAGGCGATTCCTTGAATCACCTGCAAACGGATCTGTTGGTAAATCGGAACTTCCGATTCGAAATCGAGCGAAAGAAACATGGTTGTCTTGCGTGTTATATTTCAAGTATAACACATAGCGCAAAAAAAGACAAGCATGTTTCGATATTTCCGGAAAATTTTAAAACTTTCGCGGGGTTTCTTTCGTCTTCTCCGTCGTATACTATAGGAAACATGATGAATGTTTGCGGCTTATGCTCTTTTTTGAAAAAATTCCTTTTGAGAGGACCTTCGCGATGAAACCGATCAAGTTCTTTGTTTTTGCCGTTCTCCTTCCCCCGCTCCTTTCGATTGGGATCTCCTCGGCCCGGGCCCAGGATCAACCGAATCACGAACCGGAAAAACAAGCTTCAAACCTCGTCCGTGAACAGACGATTTACGTTCCCTACGAGAATCTCCGGAAAACGTTCGAGAAAGACGGTCGCGGCGTTTATCTTCCTTATGAACAGTTTCGCGAACTGTGGGACGAAGTTCAGAAAGGGCGCAAGAAACCGAAACCACAGCCGGTCGCCTCTCCGGTTCCGTACATGATTACGGAAACGACGAACGAAGCGACCGTGTCCGGCGAGATCGTCAAAGTCGAATCGAAAATCCGGATCGAACTTCTTCGCAAAGGTTGGACGGAAATTCCCCTGCGGCTCAGCGACGTCGCGATCACGCAAGCGGAAATCGGCGGCGAACCGGCCAAGCTGCTCGGCAAAACCGGCGAAGGATACCGGATACTTCTCGAAGGAAAAAGCGACTCGACCGAATCGACCGAGCCGAAAAACGACGATGCCGAAAACTTTTCGCAATCGGTGGAACTGGTTCTCCATTTCGCCAAGGCGATCGTGAAAACGCCGGGCCGTAATTCCGTTTCGTTCGAGGTTCCGCAAGCGCCGATCAGCCGCTGGAAAGTCCGCGTTCCTGAGTCGGACGTGAAAATCGAGTTCGAGCCGTTCATCGCCGTCGCGGAAGAAAAGACGGAACAAGCTTCCCGGGAAGACGCTCCCGAAAACGGTGAGGAAACCGTTTTGCTCGCGTTTGCCGGCGGGGCTCCAATGGTCCACGTCGCGTGGACCCCGAAAATGGAAGGTGCGACCGGTCTGGAAGCGCTCACCAGCGTTCAACTGGAAGAAAAAGTTTTCCTCGAAGAAGGAGTCGTCCGAACCGAAGCGAAGCTCGAGTACGCGATCAGCCGTTCTCAAATTCAAAAACTCGCGATCGAGGTCCCCGGCGACCACAAGGTGGTCGAACTGTTCGAGCCGAATATCCGGAAATGGACCGTCGAACAGCTTGAGGGAAAGCAGCTTCTGAACGTCGAACTGTTCGAGCCGGCGAAGACTTCGCAGACCGTGAACCTCAAGCTGGAGCGTCTTCTCGAAGCGCCGGACGATTCCGTCGAATCGGCCGCGAGAGTTACGGAAGTTGAGATTCCGCGAATCCATGCCGTCGGGGTGAGTCGTCAACAGGGCGTTTTGGTCGTCCAAGCAGCCGAAGGGCTCTCGACCGATCCGCTAAAAACGAGCGGGTTGATCCAAATGGACGAATCGGACCTCCCTCAAACGCTTCAGGGAACGCAATGGAATTACGTCTACCGTGTTTCTTCTTCGAATTACGGACTTGCGCTGGCGATGGAAAAAGTTCAGCCCCAAATCTCGGCGGTGTCGCAGGTTCAACTGCTCGTCAACGAAAGAGGGATAACCTGCTTTATGAGAGTGGAATATCAAATTGAACGGGCCGGCGTTTTCCAACTTGCGTGTAACATACCCGATGGCTGGAGGATTGCCGGAACCTTTGGACAAATCAAATCGCATGAGATCAGCGATCTGATGGAAAAAGGTGAAGAGACAAAATCGATGAAACGCCTTACGTTTAATCTTTCTCAAAGGGCAATGGGGAACGGTTTTCTCAGCATAGAATTGGCCAAAGATCTCAACGAGCCCGGACTTTTGTCTTCCGAGGCGAAACCATTCGATTTCGTCTTTTATCCGCCGACCATTGCGAAAGATTCCGTCCAACACCGGGAATTGTTGCTCACGATCGGCGTGGACGATAATCTTCGGATCACGCCGCACGACCCTTTCGGACTTCAGTCGATCCCGTTCGAGCAACTGCAAACACAGTGGAAGGGGGTTTCTCCGAGTAACATTATGGGGCAGGAGCGGCCTGAATTCACGAGGACGAATCTCTGTTATGCCGGTGGAGAAGGGCCCGCGTCGATCGGGTTGAAAATTCAGCGGCGTCAACCACGAACGACGATGCGGCAGGCGATGCACGTTCGGGTCGAAAACGGCATCGTCAAATATACGGATCGTTTCGATTACACGGTTCAGTACAGCGGCGTCAAATCGTTTCGCATCGATATTCCCGAAGCGATCGCGAACAAAATTCGCAATCCAATGAAAACGGTGCGTGAAACCAAAATGGAAACGCAGCCGACCGACGTCGAACCGGGATACATCGCCTATCAATTCGAGAAAGACGGTGATTGGCTCGGATCCGGCTCCTTCGAACTGACGTGGGATCACGAAATCAAGCAATTGGAAATCGGCCAGGAAACCCCGGTGTCCGTGCCCCGATTGATCCCGCGGGGCGTGGATCAGTCGTCCGGTCAAATCCTCATTTCCCACGCGGAAACGATTTCGTTGCGGGAATCGGAGGAAACCCGGGGACTTCGGGCGATCGATCCGCAAAACGAAGTCCTGCCGCAAGACCGGGTCGCCGACGCCGTGACCGCGATGGAATTTTACGACGACTGGAAACTGGACCTGCTGGCAACCCGCTTCCGCAACGAGGACGTCAAGCGAACCAGTATCGAGGAAGGACTTCTGCAGGTCGTTTCGGTGCGGAGTTCCGAAAACCTGACCGCCCGGGGCTTCTACCGGATTCGAAGCGTCAAACAGCGACTCGCGATCGTGCTTCCGGATCATGCGATCGTCAACGAAGTCCGCATCGACGGCAAACCGGTCGCGATGGAATCGGACCATGACGCCGCCGAATCGGAAAAAGGAAACCGGTCGTATCTGATCCCGTTGAATTCCGTCGTGCCCGATACGCCGTTCTTTTTCGAGATTCGATACATGTATCCGGGAACGGTCGCGTCGATCGTCCTTCCGTCGTTTCCGGGCGAATCGCTCGGCGATTCCGGTTCGATCCCGGCGGTTCAAAACATGAACCTGGCCGTTTTCGTTCCGGAAGACGACGTCGTCGTTCACTACGACGGAGCCTGGACGCCGCGATTCCGTTTTTGTTCCGGTTTTCCAGCGACCGTCGTGGAGAACGACCCGAATATCAACGAGGTGGTCGGGTCGGTTTTCGGTAATTCCCAAACATCCCGCCAAATCTACGGACATTTTCCCGTCGGAGGCAACATGTACCTATTCACGGCCGTGCAACCCGGCTCGGGTCCGGACGACGCGTTGCGGCTTGTCACGATGTGGGAAAAAGGACTCAAGGGGATCGTGTTCGGCTTTATCGCGCTGGTCGGTCTCGCGCTTTGTCCGTTCCGCTGGCAAGGGCGGTTGGTGATCGTGATACTACTCGCGGCGGCCCTGTTGATCGGAGGATTGTTCTGTCCCACGACGAAAGCGTACTTGTTCCAACAGGCGGTCTTCCTCGACTTGATCTTCCTGGTCGTGATGCTCTGGATCGTCGTTTCCCTGGTTCGATGGTGTCGAAACGTTTATCTCGCTTTTCGTTCGGCGCAATCGGAGTTTCCGCGGCCGGAACCCCCGAATCCGCCGCAACCGGACACGCCGCACGTGGAACCGCCCGCGACGGAACCGATGACGCCGGCCGGAGCGGACGCTCCCCGAGAGGAAACGGCCCGAGACGCTGAAGATCGCAATGCGGAAGGAGGCAACTGAAATGAAAACGCCTATCATCAAATATCTGCTGAAAATCACGTTCGCGTTTCCGTTGATGGTGATACCTTGCTCCGTCGCTTTCTCGCAGGAAACGGGCCCGAAAGTCGTGCGGGAAATCTTCGTTCCGGAAGCGGAAATCGCGAAACTTCTCGACGGCTGTACCGACCGGATTCTCCTGGACCGCGAGGAATTCGAGTCGCTCCGAAAGGAAGCGTTGGAAATCGAATCGGAAAAAGCGAGAAAACTCGAAGCACGGCACGGCGAGGCTCCCGCGCCGGTCCCCTGGGTGATTCTCGCAACGAATTACGAAGTGAATGTCGTCGACGAGCGGGCCTGGATTCGTGGAACGCTCCAGTGGGAGATTTTTGAGGAAGATTTAGTCGCGATTCCGCTGAATCTCGGGAATATGACGCTGCGTAGCGCCCGGCTCGACGAATCGGCCGCACGGATCGGGTATGAGCAACCGTCCGACTCGAATTCCGCCGAAAATCGAGGCCCGCTGAAACTCTTCGTCGAGGGGAAAGGAAAACACACGCTCGCCGTCGAGGGGGTGATACCACTCCGCGTCGATGCGACGAAACTGAATCTCGATCTGCGACTCCCGCCCGGACCGGTTTCGGAATTGACGCTGGACATCCCCGGCGACGTCGATCTGATTTCCGGCGCAACGTCGATTTCCCGAAAAATCGAAGGGGACGGCGCGGAATCGAAAACCCGATTCCAACTGCTGCACGCTTCCGAAACGTTGAACCTGACGACGACGCTCAACTCCCACAAAACCCGCGCGGTGCGGGCGGTGCTGGCCCGGAGCGTGCAGTTCGATGAGATCACCGAAGAGTATGCCCGGGTTCACGCGACCGTGTCGTTGGACATCCTCTTCCGGCCGCTCGAATCGTTCCGGTTCAAGGTGCCCGCCGGATTCGAGATCACCGACGTCCGTTGCGAACGGATGAATCGATGGAAAATGACCGACGGTGTAATGGAAGTCGAATTCCGTGAACCGGTTTCCGGACGAACGACGATCTATATATCCGCGACGAAATACAAAAACGATTCCCTGGACGAATGGACTTTTGCGTTTTTCGAGCCGATCGACGTCGATGCCGACGCCGCGATATTCGGCCTGCTCGTCGACGTCGCTTTGGAGGTGTCAAAACTTCGCGACGGCGACGCTCTCCCGATCGACGCGTCGAAACTTCGCGACGCGATACCACCGGGCGTGTTCGAGACGGTTCCCGGCGCTCCGGCCGTCCGTGTCGTTTCGGCCTGGTATGCTCCGCGCGGAGCGAGCGAAATTGCCGCCGCATTCGTGAAGAAGCCGGACCGATTCGACGTGCAGACGAACCTCGTTCTCGAACTTCGACTCCAGGAACCGGTTCTCCACGGAGTTTTTCTCGTGACACCGGCCACGGAAAAGATTTTCAACGTCCTCCTCGAATCCCCCGCCGGTTGGAAGCCGATTCGCATCACGGATTCCGAAAACGTTTCGCTGGTTTTCGATCCGGTCGAACCGCCGCCGGACGAAGAAAAAAACGGAACGAAATGTTATAAGATCCGATTTCCCCGGGGAATCGCCCGC
>JAVBTU010000292.1:0-6656 GCA_031556015.1 Thermoguttaceae bacterium | reverse complement strand
GGGCTTCCGAAGCAAAAGTGGACAAACGTATCTCGCCAAGCCGGGATCGGTTCGCGGCTTGCGTGGTTTTCCGGGGTTTTGGTAGGATAAATTGCAGTCATACCTTTATTTTACGGGATCGCTTCCGGAAAGTAAATGGTCGGGGTGGGAAACGAGCGAGTGAAGAAAGAGCGGAACGACGCGAACGCCGGGGGCGGCGGTCGTTGGGCAAGCGGTTCGATCCGTGTGGGCGGGGAGAGGGAGTTCGAGCAGAAGTCCCTCACTTTATGAATCATCACCTCCCTTTTTTATTTGCCTTACAAGATCGAAAGCGAACCAGAGAATCAGCAACCACAAGAGGACAATCGCGGGTAGGATGCGAAAACAAAGCAAGAGCATCGCCAACAGGATAACGATTCGCTCGACAATCCTTTCTATGAGAGCGGGATTCTTTCTGATCCACTTTTCAACGGCGTAGACGAAAGTTCCCTCTATCGCCGATTGCTCCGTCGATTCTTTTTTCGCCGGTTTTCTCTTGGGAGGGACGGAGACGGAATCAAACGGGTTGACTTCTACGGACGGCTCAAGTGAAAACGGATTATCGTTTGCGGGTTTTATGAAAGGATCGGACGCCGCAGGAACCGGCGTGGCCGGACGCGGCTCGACCGGCGGCTTTCTCCTCCCCATCCGACCTGGCGGGCTTCAGAAGCAGCCCAGATACGCCGCCCTCGTTCATGGAGTACGCTTTGAACAGCTTCGAATTTTTGCCGAATCGATTGAATCAATATTTTTTTGTCCATCGCGGCATTGTGCCAAAAAACCGAATTTCGCACAATGCCAATTTGGATAGTTTATTTATGCGCGCGTCCTAAGGAAGACAGGGCCGAAAACCGGTCGTCAAGATAAATCCGGATCAAATCGCCGCTACGGCTTCCTGAATTCCGGGCTGATAATTATGTTTTCTCCATTCATGGCAAGACGATACTCCTTATCCGTCTCATAAAGTGCCTTGAAAAAAGATTGTGCACAACCTTTTTTCATGCGGTCGTGAAATTCGATCATGTATGCCTTGACGGAATTCATCCACATCTCCGCATTCGATTCAAAGAGTTCTTTTTCCGATCCTTCGATGTCGACTTTCAACAAGTCGATTTCCGTCCATTGAAACGTACTCATTAATCCAGAAATAGAAAACGACTTAACAAGTTGGCCGGCTTCCGTTTGCGTCCGCGGATCATCCGGCGGCACTTCTTCGACGGTGAACGCCCAGGATTCTCCCGTCGGATTTGTGATTTGCAAATAGGTTTCCTTGTTCCACAATCCACCGTGAAGGCAGGTGATTTGCGGGTACACCGAAGTGTTTCGCATTAACAATTCAAAGTTCGAGCGATCCGGTTCAATGGCGATGATTTTTGCATCACGAAACTTGTTAGCGAACTGTATCGAACGCAAGCCGATGTTTGCTCCCGCGTCAATGATCGTTCGCGGAATAAAACCAAAATCCGGAAAATAATCTTCAAAAATATCTTCCTCAACATTTTCGTCAGAAGTCCCCAAACGGATGAAATAGGGGTGCTGCAAATCGGAGCGCTTCCGGGAGATAACATGCCCCTTGCCCCAAATGGAACTTTTGATATTTCGGCAGCAGGATTTGAATTTCCAGTACCAATTTCTCAGCTTAGCCGTATTAATCATAGGAACAATCAGAGAGGCAATGATGAGTTTTCTCGCATTAAATCGTTTAAGCCATTCACTGACGATTTTCAACCAACGTCCGCGGATACGCCGAGATGTCGCCCAGCGACAAATCCCCGCCGAGTGCGAGGCCTGTTTTCATCGTTGGCCGACATTCGGCAACACTTTCGCCGACACTGTTATGCGAAACGACCACCCCCTGCTTGATGAGCGATTCGAAAAACGACGTTTCAAAACCCGAAAAAAACTCCCTCGGGAGCAAGGCCAAGGATTTTCATGAGGACTGACTTTGTTCTCGTTATTTTCGAAAAGCCTCAAACGTTTTCTCCGCCGAGAGCGGTGTGCTTGAGAAGTCGTTTCAAACGGAAAATAGCATTGCGGAATATTTTTTGACTTCGCGAGTATTTCCGGTTGATTTTATAGGCTGTTTCGATAAAATCAAGCCCGTTGCTTGTACGCACAAGAGAACTGCAAAGTTGATGCCTGTCAAACCCGAGAAGCTGGAGGGTTTTTCCGGGGAAATAGTGTAAAATTTCAAGCGTTTTCCAAAATATGAAGACGATTTATCTTCCCTGGACCCGGCCCGTTTTACTCAGTGCCGCGGAGTACCTAGTCGACGTTTTTGCGAAAAACGGGCGACTTGATCTGCGCAACGTTTTGATCGCTCTTCCCGGCGCCCGGGCGGCGGCACGATTGGAAGAACTCCTCCTGGATCGCGTGGAACGGAAAATCGAAGAAGGTTCGCTCGATTCGGCCTGGTATCCGCCGCGATTACTGACGATCGGACGGCTCCCGGAACTGCTCTATCCGCAAAAACAACCGTTCGCCGACGATCTGACGCAACAGTTCGCCTGGATCGCGGCGCTGGATGAAATGCAGAAAAACGAGCCCGACGTGCTCTTTCATCTCTTTCACGAGCCGCCCGACATGGAGGACATCACCGCGCGTTTGGCCCTGGCGAAAGTGTTTTCGACCGTTCACCGGGAACTGGCCGCCGAAACGCTCCAGTTCGACGACGTTCAGGGAAAATGCGTAACGATTTATCACGGCAGGACCGCCGAATCGATTCGCTGGCAAACCCTCGCCCGACTCCAGAAGAAATATCTTGACATTCTCAACGAGTTGAAACTCTGGGACGTACAGACCGCACGTATTTTTGCGATCAGGAACGCGGAACCGAAAACGGACCAAACGATCGTCCTTGTCGGAACAGTCGACATGAATCGGGCGCAGAAGAAAATTCTCGACTTCGTCTCCGACAATGTGATCTCACTCGTGTTCGCTCCGCCGTCGCATCAGCCGCTGTTCGATGCGTATGGTTGTTTGCTGTCGAAAAAATGGAAGGACGTTCCGATTCCGCTTGACGACGATCAGATAGAAGTTGTTGACACCCCGAGCGATCAGGCGACCGCGGCGGCCCGTTGGATCGCGTCAAAAACGGAAACGGCCCGGATCGCCGAAGAGATCACGCTCTGCGTCCCCTCGGAGAGCGTGATCCCACTCGTGCGGCAACAATTCCTCCAGGCGGGGGCCGAAACCCGGGCGGTCGGCGGACTTCCGTTTTCGCGAACTTCGCCGTACAAATTCCTGGAGCTTGTCGCCCGGCTTGTGAAAACGCGGCAATATTCCGGGTTTGCCGACCTGCTGCGGCATCCGGCGGTCGAATCGTTTTTGGTGCGGGAAAACCCGGAGCGTTCGTTCGAACTCCTCGCGACCGAAGCGGACCGGTATCACGCGGAGTTCCTGCCGTCGGACCTGAACGACGATTGGCGTCAATATGTCGACCCGCAGCGTCCGCCAACGGACGAGGAACCGTACGCCTCGCTCCGGGACGCCTGGGATTCGTTGAAAGCCGTCCTGGCACCGTTTTTCCAACCGGGCCGGTTTCCGTCAAGCCTCTGGTGCGAACGGCTTTCGCCGATTCCGGTGCGGTTCTTTGAACATGCAATTCCCGAACTCGACGCTTTGCTCGAAAAAATCGCCGGCTTGCCCCAACGGTTGGTCCGCGAGTTCGACGCCTCGGAATTCCTGGCGATGGTGTTACGGGAACTGGAATCGATCCGGGTCCCGCCTCCGGCCGAAAAAAACGCGATCGAAATCCTTGGTTGGCTCGATCTGCCGATGGATGACGCCCCGATCGCGGTCCTGACCTGCATGAACGAAGGGGTCGTTCCGTCTTCGCTCACTTCCGATCTATTTCTCCCGGACGGAATCCGGGCTGCCTTGGAAATCGAGGACAACGACCGCCGTTTCGCCCGGGATGCTTATGCGTTGTCCGTGATCGTCGCGACGAAATCGAATCCGGACGACGTGAAGCTGATCGCCGGACGCCGTGATACCGAAGGGAATCCGCTCCTCCCGAGCCGGCTCTTGTTCGCCGACGAGCCGGACGTCGTCGCCCAACGCGTCAAGCGGTTTTTCCAGGTCGAAGAACGAGCGACTCCGGTCGTTTTCCCGGGCACTTTCCGCGCGGCCCGAAAAGAAGCCGCCTTCAAACCGCCGGACGTCCGTCGACCTTTGACGCCGGTGCGATCCATGCGAGTTACGGAATTCAAGGATTATCTCGCCTGTCCGTACCGGTATTACCTTCGGCATCGGCTCAAGCTGGACGTGCTGCATGATCACGACGAAGAACTGGACGCCGCGAAGTTCGGCAACGTGTTGCACGAGGTATTGCGTCGATTCGGGATCGGCGACGCACGGAATTCGGCGGATCGGGGCGAAATCACCGCGTTTCTCGACGGGCAACTCGACAAAATCGCGGCGGAAATCTTCGGGGAACATCCGCGTGCCGTCGTCGCGATCCAGATGGAGCAGCTCCGGCATCGTCTCGGGGCCTTCGCGACCTGGCAGGCGGATTGGGTTTCGCGGGGCAATCGCATCCGCTTTGCCGAACTCAATTTGAACGACGAAGCGACCGACGCGTTTCGTCCGTATCTCGACTTGGACGACGGACGTCGTATGAATCTCCGCGGTCGAATCGATCGGATCGACGTCAATTCCGCGACCGGACGGGGCTGGATTCTCGATTACAAAAGCTCCGATACGGCGAAGAAACCGGAGAAAGCCCATGTTCAAAAAGGAAAATGGATCGATTTGCAACTTCCGCTCTACCGGCATGTGATCCGGCAATCGCGGGAGATGTTTCCGGAAATCCGCGACTGGACGGTCGGTTATATCGTTTTGCCGAAAGACGTTTCAAAAACCGGCGTTCTCGAAGCCGCATGGAGTGAAAGCGATTACGCCGCGGCGATGGAAACCGCGTATGGTGTCGTCCGGGACGTCTGGGACGAGAAATTCGGTCCCGAATACCGCGCCAAGACCCCTCCTGCGTTCACCGAAATCTATGCGGCGATTTGTAGGGATCGGTGATTTGCGGTGAACGCTTGGAAAAAGAGAACGCCTCTACGAGATACACGCCCGCTGGGGCGCCCACAAGGAGTCGCAGTGGATCGGTCACACGGCGAGAGTTCGGCAAGACCATTACCTGATGATCCAGGACACGGATTACCACGAAGCCTCAGAGTGGGAAATCGCGGCGAAAGGAAGTAAATCCCGTCGTGAATTTCCCGGCACTTCTCCCGCCTATCAGGCTCCCGCCAGAAAACAAGCGGCAAGTTTGGAATAACATTCGCTCATGTCATGCTGAGGTACTCCGAAGCATCTGGTTTCAAGCTGTTCTCGTATTGCAAAGCGTGTTGGCCGGATACACCAGATTTCCTTCGAGTACTCAGGACAGGCTTTCGCTCCGTGAGTACACTACGCTCAAAATGACAAAACTTGCCCGTTAATTTCCGGCGAAAGCCTCAGGGGATAAAATAGGGCAAAACGGGCTATCACGGATAACCGTCCTACAAACAAAAAAACCGCGTAAGCCTTTGAGACACCGTGGAATACAGGGCTTAACGCGGTCTGATTTGCAATGCAAAAATGGCGGGGACAGGATTCGAACCTGTGGCCTCGAGGTTATGAGCCTCGCGAGCTACCGGACTGCTCTACCCCGCGATCCATTGGAAACGATACAAGTGCCACACAATGATGATCGTGACGCATCAATCGAAACCACACTCATCATACACCCGCCCGGTTTTCTGTCGAGGGGGCGTCAGCTAAAAAGCCGACCGCGAACAAGTTTTCCCGTGTCGGCGGATTCTATCGAGCAACGGGAAGGTTTGTTTCCCGACTTTTTCGCTCACCGGAAAAGGCCGGGCTTCAGATCGCTCGCAAATTCTCTGAAGCCTCCAGCTTAAAGCCGGTATACACTACTTCGAGATGACACGGACCATTTCCAGCACTTTGCAGGAATAACCCCATTCGTTGTCGTACCAACTGACGACCTTGGCGAAGTGAGGATCCAGCACGATGCCGGCTTTGGCGTCGTAAATCGACGTCAACGAGCAGCCGCGGAAGTCGGTCGAGACGACGGCTTCGTCGGTATAGCCGAGGATGCCTTTCAGATCGCCTTGAGACGCTTCTTTCATCGCGGCGTCGATCGCGTCCTGGGTGATCGGTTTGTCGAACATCACGGTCAAGTCGACGACCGAGACGTCGGAGCTCGGGATTCGGAAGGCCATTCCGGTCAGTTTTCCGTTCAGGGCGGGGAGCACCTTGCCGACGGCTTTGGCGGCGCCGGTCGAGGACGGAATGATGTTTTCGAGAATCCCGCGACCGCCGCGCCAATCTTTGTGCGAAGGGCCGTCCACGGTCTTTTGCGTGGCCGTCGCCGCATGGATCGTCGTCATCAAACCTTTGACGATTCCGAACTTCTCATGCAACACCTTGGCGATCGGGGCGAGGCAGTTCGTCGTACAGGACGCATTGGAAATAATGTCCTGACCGGCGTACGATTTGCAGTTGACGCCGTAAACGAACATCGGCGTGTCGTCTTTCGACGGGGCGGACAGGATCACTTTCTTGGCACCGGCCTTGAGGTGGGCGTCGGCCGTATCCTTCGAGAGGAACAAACCGGTCGATTCGACGAC
>JAVBTU010000495.1:0-3849 GCA_031556015.1 Thermoguttaceae bacterium | reverse complement strand
TAGACGACGCCTTGTCCGGTGTTGATACCAAGCGAACCGTCGAGCGTCATGGAAAACGCTTGATTCGGGCCGGGTTGTTCGTTGAACGCCGCGACGACCTCGCACGCTTTCGTGACGCCGGGATTGATTCCAATCGTGATCGTCTTATCGTCGGGACTCCACGCGATGGTTACCTTCCCGTCCGGATCCTTCGTCGGCGTGAAGATCACGTCGTATCCGTTCCAATCCGGTCCTTCGGCGATCGCGGTCAGGAGCAGGCCGCTGTTGGCGGTTTCCTGCTGGTAGGTCGCCGTCGCGTTGGTTCCCGGCCCTTCGAAATCCATGACGCCGCGGTTGAAGTCCAGTTCGCTCAAATAGGTGTCGCGACCGAGCGTACGGATACCGAGTTGCGTCGCGGTCTTGCCGCCGTTTTCGCCGATCATGAAGTCGGCCCCGCTGATCCGGCTTTGCACGTTGATCCCGGTTTTATCGGCGTTGATTTCCGCGTACAGGCCGTATTGCGGATCGTTGAGGATCGCGAGCAAGTCGTCGAAAGTCTGCGCGGAGCTGATGTCGATGATGTGCGTTTTTCCCCCGTTGACGATTTGCAGGCCGGATTGTTTGTCGAACGATTCGCCGATTCCTCCTTCGAGCGTTCCGACGACGACCGGCTTGCCGGGCAGCATCGTGATCAGCCCGTTTCCGGCCGGGGACCCCGAAACGGTCGGGCCGTCGAAATCGAGCGGGTCGACCGACGCGGAAATCGGGGGAATCGTTCCTTCGTCGGCGGCTTTGTTGATCGCGGCGACGCAATTCGCGGCGGTCGTGTTGTCCGGGTTAATATGCAGAACGACCGTGTTGCTCGCGGCGTCGTAATCGGCGTATTCCGAGCCGACCGGGAGCAAACCGTCCGACTGGATCGCGATGTTCATGCCGTTGAGTTTGTACGTGTTTCCTGCGGAGTCGGTCCAGGATTCGCCGTGCGACCGCGACTGGATCACAAGGTCATTGTCGTTGCCGGGGAACCGGAGTGTCGTTTGCGCCGAGGAACCGAGCAACGAATCGAGCGTCGTCGTTTTGGTCACCGCGGGATTGATATCCGAACCGGTGAGCGTCGTTCCGGAAGAAATCGGCGCTTTCGAATAGATTCCGAGCGTGTGAGCGGTCAGCGTGTTGCCGACTTCGGTGATCGTGAGCGTTCCTTTGGAGTTCTTGCTCGTAAAATCGATCGAAAGACCGTTGCCGGTCAATCCGACCTGGACCGTCGTTCCGGGAGGTGCGTTTTTGGCGATCGTTTTACGAACATCGTCGACAGTCGCGCATTTGCTCAAATCGACGATCGATTCACGGGTTCCGTCTGGGCCGGAATAGGTCAAACGGATCGGACCGCTTTGGATCTCTTTTCCGCCGTTGAGCGAACTGAGAAGCGTCGAGCCGGTAATCGCGGGATTCAGATCCGTACTTCCTTTAACCGGCTTGGAAACCGCCCCGAACACGTCGGCTCCGTTCGCGTTCGTTTGGGAAAGGAGATTCGTGTCGCTCCAGGAGTAAAGATTGTTGACGCTTCCCGTGTACTGGACTGTGTAAGCGTCGGTTCCCCAAAGGAAAGGTTGCGTCGAAGTCGTCGCCCCGGAGAAGAGGAACCGGTCTCGGAACTGGTAATTGCCGAAATCGAAGATCGTTTGCGTCGATTGTTTCAGGCTTTGCGCAAGAGCTTGCCGTTGGGTTGTACTGGTAGTCGTATTGATCGCGTCGAGCCCATACGCTCGGGCTTCGTCAAGCATCGACGTTACTTTCGTAAGCGTCGAATCGGTCGCGGACAGATACGATTGCGTTGCAAGCAGGTTGGTCGCATTCTGTTGTTTCCGTTCCATCTGCATCTGAACGGAAAGGGACACGGACGCGTCGAACGGAGCATCGCTTCCGTACTGGTAGCGGTGTTGCGTCTGGATTTGCTGGTCGTACCTCGCCAAGGCCGCGTTTTGGCTTTGGAGTGCGTAGAGCGAGCGATCCAATTGCAGCGCGGAACTGACACGACTGATGCCGATGGGAAGAATGCTCATAAAACCCGTGATGTTTAGGAAAGGGAGGGAAACCACTTTTTCATCGACCATCCCTATTCGTCGCAATCAGTATTATTCGCAAAATTGGAGTATTTTGCTTATTTTAAGATTTATTTTCGCTCGCTTACGCTTCTCGCTCTGGAGGGGGGAATCGGATTTCTGTTTTGCATCCCTCGCCGGGCACCTCGCGGACGTAGCGGGGGACGGCGTAGCCGGGGAGCGAATTTCGCAAGCGGCTGATCAATTCCAGTCCGCGGTCCGCTTCCACTTCGAAATGAGCCGCTCCGGAAACGCGATCCAGTTGGTGCAGATAATAAGGGATCATACGAAGTGAAATCGATCTGTCGTACAATCCGAACAGGGCGGCGAAATCGTCGTTGACGCCGCGAAGCAGGACCGACTGCACGAAAACCGGAATTCCACGGTCGACCGTTTCGGTGATCGCCGCGGCGAATTCGGCGTCGATTTCGCGGGGATGATTGATGTGCAGAACCATCGAAAAGACCGTTTGATCGTCGCTGCGCAGTTTCGACAAAAGCCGGGTCGTCAACCGTTTCGGCGCAACGACCGGCGCCCGCGTATGAATTCGAACACGACGCACTTCCGGTCGCGAACGGATCGAATCGAGCAGCTCCGTCAGCTCGTCGTCGCCCAAACGCAACGGGTCGCCGCCGCTGAGAATCACTTCCGGTGGAAGATGTGCGATTTTCGAGAGAGCCGTTCGAATCCCACTGCCCCCCTCCTCGGACATCCGATTTTTCGTCTTTTGCCGGAAACAGTAGCGGCAGTGAACCATGCACCGGTCCGTTGCAATTAGCAGCGTCCGACCAACATACTTTTGCAGCAGTGGGCAGGAGCCCGTTTCGGCGTTACATTCCCGAAGCGGATCGTCGCTGAAGCCTTCGACGACCCGCAATTCGTTCGGTTGCGGAAGAATCTGGAGCAAAAGCGGGTCGCGCGGGTTCCCTTTCTCCATTTTCGCGACAAACGCTTCGGGAACCTCAAGCGGATACTCCGCGTGAGCGGCCCAAGCGTCCCGCGCAACCGTTTCCGGAAGCTCCAAAACACGACAAAGTTCGAAAGGATCAGTAAACAAAGGAGAAACGAGAAATGGAAAACGAAAACTGGAGTACAGGCTTCCAGCCTGTGTCACGGGCAGGATGCCCATGCTCCAAAAACGCGGGGCAAGCCCCGCCGCTAACGGGATGCGGCCAGGAGGATTTTGTACTTGAAGCGGATTGTTTCCCCTTTTTTGAGGACGAACCGACCGCTTTTTTCCGGCTTGTTCAGAAAATCATGTTCCCCGAACGGATTCGCGGCGCACAGGCCGTAGGTGCGCACGTGCCAAGAGGTCGGGTATCGAAAGCTGCCTGGTTCGTTGACGACCGTGATGCTGACGTTTTCTCCGTCGACCGGTCCTGAATACTCGACCCATTCGGAGCGTTTTCCCCAAGCGTCGTCGTTTTTCAAACCTTCGGCGTTAATGATCGCTCCTCCTTTTTTCGCGTCCACGTCCATCGAACTGGCGACGCGGATGCCAAAAGTCCCTTCTTTCGTGTCGCCGAACACGCTTTCGTCCGCGACGCCGGTCAATTCGACCTGGAAATCGATGATTCGCTTTCCCTCTTTCTCCGAAAACGAGACGGTTCTCCTGTCGCTACAAAGCGTTTCGTTCGTCGGCGTGATCCAGGAATTTTCACTTTGGAGCGTCGCCGTTTTTCCGTCGCACTGGACCAGTGAGAATCGATCGTGTCGGATTTTGCCTTTCTGTTTCGGTTGGGAAGGATCCGTATCGACCGCCCAGAAA
>JAVBTU010000515.1:0-3908 GCA_031556015.1 Thermoguttaceae bacterium | reverse complement strand
CGATCATCCTGCTCGCCGAAGGGCGGTTGGTCAATCTCGGCTGTGCGACGGGACATCCGTCGTTCGTCATGTCCAACTCGTTCACCAACCAGGTACTCGCTCAAATCGCGCTGTGGAGGGAGCCGGAAAAATTTCCGATCGCCGACCACATGCTCCCGAAGAAACTCGACGAAGAAGACGCCCGGCTCCACTTGGAGAAGATCGGCGTGAAGCTGACGAAGCTGTCGGCCAAACAGTCGAAATACCTCGGTATTCCCGTCGAAGGACCGTATAAGCCGGAGCATTATCGGTATTAATATCAAAGGTTTCAGGCTTCAGATATCAGGCGGCAGGAGGAGAGATGGTTAATCCCGGAGCTTGTAATCTGAAACCTGAGGTCTGAAGTCTGAAATCTAACTATGAAACTCGCCGTATTGATTTCCGGAACCGGTCGGACGCTGCATAATATGCTCGAACGGATCGCGGATGGAAAATTGTCCGCCGAAATCGTTTTGGTGATCGCCAGTACGCCCAATGCCAAAGGGCTGCAATACGCGGAAAAGGCGAATATCCCGATTCGGATCATCGAGAAGAACGATTTCCAGACCCAGGAGTTGTTCAGCGATACGATTTTCGCGGCGTGTCGGGAATCGAAAATCGATTACGCCGTGATGGCCGGATACGTCAAGTTGCTGACGATTCCGCCCGATTTCGAGAATCGCGTCCTGAACATCCACCCGTCGCTGATTCCGGCGTTCAGCGGCAAAGGGTTCTACGGTTCCGCCGTTCATGAAGCCGTGATCAAGTATGGTGTCAAACTCTCCGGCTGCACCGTGCATTTCGTGAATAATATTTACGACCAAGGGCCGGTGATCATCCAAAAAGCGGTTCCCGTCCTGGAAACCGACACGCCGGACATCCTCAACGATCGGGTGTTCGAGATGGAATGCATCGCCTATCCGGAAGCGCTCCAGTTGCTCGCGGAAAAACGGATCACCGTCGAAGGACGCCGGGTTCGAATCCTGTCGTAACAAACACGCGTGATCCCGGTGAACGCGCGCAATCGCTCCGATCAAGGCTACCTGTTGCGTGTCGACCGATTTTTCTCTACAATGGAGCGTCGGTTGGAAGTGCGAAAAGAAAAGTGTTGATATACGGACGCTTTCTTTTCCTTCTTCCTCTCTTTCCCCTATTCCCTTTTCATAGAAATGGTTCAATTCGGCTACTATCCCGGTTGTGCGCTTCACGGATCCTCCTGCGATTACGAGAAATCGGTTCGAGCCTGTATGAGCAAGCTCAATGTTTCGCTCGCGGAACTCGACGATTGGATTTGTTGCGGCGCTTCGGCGGCCCATTCGGTGAACCAAAAGCTTTCAACGGCGCTGCCGGCCCGAAATCTGGCGATCGCCCAGCGGGATGGACTTGCCCAGGTTTTGGCTCCCTGTCCGCTGTGCTCCATGGAGCTGATCAAAGTCGGCAACGCCCTGCGGGATTCGGAATCGTTACGCAAGGAGATGAGCGACATCGTCGAACAAAAAGTCGACGGGTCGACCGAAGTCCTCAACTTGATTCAGGTTTTCCAGATGATCGGGCTCGAAAAAATCGCGGAGCAGGCGGTCAAGAAACTCGACGGGTTCAAACCGGCGTGTTACTACGGTTGCCTGTTGACCCGACCGCCGAAAGAGCTCCGCTTCGACGATTGCGAACACCCGAGTTCGATGGAAACGCTCCTGAAAACCTTGGGAGCCGATCCCGTGATGGATTGGAATTACAAAACCGAATGTTGCGGGGCGGGACTGACGCTCGCCGACGACGGAATCGTGATCGATTTGACGTACAAAATCTTGTCCAACGCGAAGAAGCACGGAGCGAACTGCATGGTACTCGCCTGCCCGATGTGTCATGTGAATCTCGACATGAAACAGCCGAACATTGAGAAAAAGTACGGCGAACAAATTGGTTTGGTCGTCTACTATCTCTCCGATCTGGTTGGAATCGCCTTGGGGATTTCGGAAAAAGACCTCGCGATCGACAAACATTTCGTTCTAAAAAAATAACAAACTTTTTTTCGCTCGCTTACGCTTCCCGCTCCGTATTTTTACGCTCGCTTTCGCTTCCCGCTCTGAAATCATGCACAACGATACGCTCCCTCCGGATATTGCCTTGGTCGAACAACTTGCCCATACGAAAGTTGCCGACTGTTACCAATGCGGAAAATGCTCCGCCGGTTGCCCGATGTGCGACAAAATGGACGTCATTCCGAGTACGCTTATCCGGATGGTGCAGTACGACGAAGTCGATGAAGCGGCGAGCGCCGCATCCGTTTGGCAATGCGTCGCCTGTCAAACCTGTTCGACCCGTTGCCCCAAATCGGTCAACATCGCCGGCGTTCTCGATGCGCTGAAGCAGATTTCCATCGAGCGAAATCTCGTCCACAAGAAATTCAAACGGATCGTCGCGTTTCAGAAGGCGTTTCTCGGTACGATTCGGCGCAACGGGCGGCTCAACGAACTGGAATTGGTCGCCGGGTTCAAAATCACGGGCTTCCTCGGCGACTTCAGCATTCCGCTCGCTCTCAAAGACGCGATGCTCGGCCCCAAAATGCTCGGCCTTGGCAAACTGCACTTGAGAATCGGGGGCCCGCTCAAGGATAAAGCGCTCGTCCAACGCCTGTTCGACAAGTGTTTGAAATGAGCGGGACGGCTGGTCAACACGCGGTGAACCTGTAGAAGGGGGTGTGGTTCTGCTTCAAGTCGGTTTACAGGATTTCCGATGTACATTCCCCAGATTCTCTACGCTATTCCGCTGATCATCGTGTTTTCGCTCGTCTATGCGGGAACGAGGCACGAATTTCCCAAGCCGATGCTGGAGCACGCCGCTCGTGTTGGGGTGAGCGTCGTCGTCTTTATGACCCTGATCGGCTTCTTTCTGGAATTTCTCGTCTACATAAGAAGCTGACGCCCGGCCGCCCGGGGTCCATGCAGCGAAAACCTGGAGTCTTGCGCAAAAGGAATTGCTTGAGAGCCTGCCCCGACACGGCATCGACAAGTTCGACCGATTTCGCCACACCCCCTTGAAAAAGGGCAAAAGAAATGGGCGCACATGGACTCGAACCATGGACCTCGGCCTCATCAGCGACTTCGCGACACTATACACAAACTCTCTCAAAGTCAAGTATTTCCAGACTCAACAAAAACGTCGCCTTTGCCCAAACCCGACAATACTTTCAGGGAAGAACGAGCCAACTCCTGATCTTCTTTTGTTGGAATGAAGTCCAAAGGTGACATGGTTTCTCGTTTTGTTGAAAAGCATTGCTCCCATAAAAAAGCCGATTCAAGATCGGCACATACGAAAGTAATTTTCAATCTAATTCTTTTTCAAATTCTTCCAACGACTCGCACACTGCCGCCAAATCGGTCAATTCGTCCAGTTTGTCGATATTGTCGATTCGATAGATTTTTTCCTCCGTCGTATTAGGAACGGTTTTAAACCGACCTTTCAAGAATCGAATAATCGTTTTCGATTCTCCTCTCACTTCGCCTCTTGCTTCTCCCTCCAAGAAACCAGCGTCTCTTCCCGTTCTCCAAATGCCTTTTCGTAGTGTTTGCGTCATGTTTCTGCCCTCCGCTCCTTGAAATGTGTTTTGAATCGCTTGGTCCAATTGTTCGTCGGTCACATCTTCGACTATATCGCAATAGAAAACAATATCACTCACTCGTTCCCGAACTCGGTCGTTCAAGCCGATTCCTTTGAAATGTCCGATAATGTGGTCCAGATTCTCCGCAAAGGTTCCGGAGACCAAGGCCAGTAATTGTGCAAAATCGCCCAAGCACGGCTCCGCTTGTTCGATGACGCCAAGTCGCCATGAAAATGTTGGCCGCGATCAAAATAGCCGTTCTGTTGACGCATCAGGCGATCCAACATGTTGC
>JAVBTU010000434.1:0-2809 GCA_031556015.1 Thermoguttaceae bacterium | reverse complement strand
CGGGCGACGTTGACCGCGACCGATCTGCATTATGAGGGGAGCATTACGATAGATGCCGCTCTTCTACGGGCCGCAGACATTCTGCCCGGCGAGCAGGTTCATGTCCTGAATCTCAACAACGGGTCACGGCTGATCACATACGCGATCGAAGGGCCGGAAAATTCGGGCGTCATGCTCCTGAACGGTCCCGCCGCCAGGGCCGGAATGGTCGGCGACATCATCGTCGTGTTGACCTACGCCAACGTCGATGAACGCGAACTGCCGAATTACAAGCCGACGATTTTGAGGGTCGACGGTGAAAATAAGAGGATTCCATAGCGGCGATTCGCCGATTCTCAGCGAAACACGTCCGCATCGATCGAATACGGGGCGGTGCCGGTCAGCGCGTAATCCTGATTGACCGAAAGAGTGCCGCCGACGCGAACCGTTCGGGTTCGGTACGAGACCCGCTGACCGTCGATCATGTGGACGTAAATCATGTCGCACGGATTGGTCGTCGGAGAGCAGAATTTGCAGTGCTCCGTGGTCCGAACGAGCGTAAAATCTTCGATTCCGGCCATCTTTCGGGCGGGATACATGTATCCGGTGATGAAAATCTTTTCCCCTTTTTCCGCGAGTTCGACGATGTGTTCGGGCAGCTTGCCCGTTTTCGGATCGGCAGCCAATTCGAGAAAATGGATCGGAATGTAACCTGCCGGGACCGAGTTGAAATAAGACCAGGCCAGCCAACCGTATCCGCCGATCCAGAATACGACCGACAGCGCGATCCCACACGTCGTCAATGTGAAACCGCCGACTTCATCGGGGGCGTGAAGGATCTTTTTCAACCCGATGATCCCAAGCACCAAGCCGAGGATCGGAAAAATCGCGAGCGACCAATGCAGAAACGTGATCGCCGAAAGAATTCCGAACACAAGCGACCCGACCGCGTACGTCGCGACCTGCCGGTAATCGGTCGTCTGGTCCTGCTGAACTTCGTCATGGTCGGTATAAATCCCGCGTAATGCGTCGTCGAATTCAGTTTTCATGGAAATTAGAGGACAGAGGACAGAGGACAGAGGACAGAGGCTGAAGAAAATCTGTCCTCTATCCTCTGTCCTCTATAATCTATCCTTGAAGTGATTGCGCAACGTCGGTTCGGTAGGCGATGACGGCGGGGAGGTATCCGACGACGGACGCCAAAGCGACCAGGCCGGGAATCAGGATCAGTTCCGCCCACTGGAAATGAAACGCGGAAACGATAATCCCCGTCGCTCCGGAAATCCAAGGGCCGAGGACAAGGATCAGCGAATGTCCTAAAAAGACGCCGAACGCTCCGCCGCCGAGCGACAGCAGGATCGATTCGAGCAGTATGATCGCCATGACCGTGGTGCGTCTGGCTCCCAGCGCCCGCATGATCGCGATTTCCTGACGTCGCTCGTTCATCGAGTTGTAAATGCTGACCATCATGCCGATTCCGGCGACGACGACGACCAAAGCGGCGAGAATCAAGAGCACCAACTGGATGTTCCCGATGATCTTCTCGAACAGAAACGCGATCACTTCCGTCGGCCGTACGGCCTGGGCGTCCATGTCCGTTTCGATTCGGCTCGGCAGCGCCATGACGGCGGTGTCGTAAATCGGTTTGGTCATCGATGATTCCATGCGAACTTCGTCTTCCATCCCGTAGATGTTTTTCGTCGTCGAAGCGGTCGTTTTAACCTCTTTCGTCAAGACGAGGACCGCCGAAAGTTCCTTGGGATGATCGTGATCATGATCATGTCCGTGATCGTCCACTTTTGCCGCGGTCTGCGGAGCGGCGGCATCCTCGGCGTGATCGTGGTCATGATCGTCGTCGGCATGATCGTGGGCGTCGGATTTCTCTTCCGTTTTCGGCGCGTCTGCTTTGAGCCGGTAACTGCTGTCCAGGACGGTATCCTGGCCGGCGTGCATATCGAAAAACCCTTCGACGTTGATGAAGATCGCCCCATCGTTGGGCGTCCCGGTCGGTTTGAGAACGCCGACGATCGTGTATTCCGTTTGATGTTCCACGTCGGCGACGTCTTTGCCGTGCATGGTCCTGAACTTGTCGCCGAGCTTGAGGCCGACTTTTTTCGCGGCGGCGTATCCAATGACGGCGTCGTGCATTTCGCTGTCGGAGAAATTCTTGCCGGGGGGCTGAAATTGGTATTTCCGCCCGTCGAGATACTCCAGCTTCGTAAAAAATTCACTGCTGGTTGCAACCACCGGCAGGCCGCGATAATGTTCTCCCAGCGCAATCGGAATCGCGGCTTCGACAGCCGATCGATACCGCCCGGATCGGAGTTCCGTGTAATCCGCGTAAGGGATTTTTCCAATCGGTTCCCGCTGGTAAAAGACGGTACTGATCACCAATTCAAGCGAACTCCCTTTCGGCCCGACGATCAGGTCGTATCCTTGGGCGCTACGGCGAAACGATTGGTCCAGCACCCCATATATGACGATCACGGTCACGATCAGCGCAACCCCGAGCGACATGGAGAAAGCGGTTAAAGCGGAAGCGAGCGAGCGGTGCTGGATGCTCCGCCAGGCGATTTTCCATAAACTCATAGTCCAGGCAAGCGAAGAGAAATTAACAAGTCATCAAAGGCAGAAAACCCCCATTATGCCAGACGGTACGCGAAAAATGAAGGCTTGTTTGGGAAATTTTTCAAAAGTTAGCCCCGTCGCCCGCGACGGGCAGAAAAACAGCTCACAGCAACGGTTCGCAGGCGAACCGGCGCACTAATCGTCGTCCTCGTGAATTGCCGAGATTGCGTTTTTGAGCAGCTTTCGCATCAACCCTGCGGGA
>JAVBTU010000141.1:0-3014 GCA_031556015.1 Thermoguttaceae bacterium | reverse complement strand
AGTTCGTAGTACATCGGACAATTCGAGCGCATGGAAATCGGGAGATCCTCCTCGTTGCGCATGACAACGTGGTCTTCCGCCAGCTTCCAGCCTTGGAACAGGTAGAAATCGACGAGCGATTCCTTGCAGAAAAGAATCGCGTACACGAACCCGCGACGTTTCGCTTCGGCGAGGGTTTCGGCCAAAAGCTTGTGAGCCAAGCCGGAATGTCGCTGCTCCGGAGCGACCGCGACCCCTTGAATACTGGCGACGTAATAGCGAAAATTCCACGTCGTCGTAATCGCACGAACCACGACCGCGACATGCCCGACGATCCGGTCGTCGATCCGGCAAAGCGTCGTAAAGATCGGCGCCGTCTTGTGCCAACGCCGATGTTGATGGAAAATCTCTTTCCAATCGGGAAAAATCTCCCCGAGAAACGTCTTGATACCCCCATCCAAAGCGGCATCCATTTCTCGCTCGTCAATGATTTGGATCATGGGAAGAATTGAGAAATTACATTCTTGTATTATTGGAGCACGGGCATCCTGCCCGTGACACAGGCTGGAAGCCTGTGCTCCATTTTGTTTTAGCGATGAAACGCCTGGATGATGTCCCAGGCTTCTTCGGGGGTGTCCACGTATTTGAACAGCTCCAAGTCTTCCCGATTGATGACGCCGGTATCGACGAGGTGATTGAAGTTGATCGTTTTTTCCCAAAAGTCCCGACCGAAAATGATGACTGGGAGCGACTGCATTTTATTCGTTTGCCGTAGTGTCAGGGCTTCGAACAATTCGTCGAACGTCCCGAATCCGCCGGGAAAGACGACCAACGCTTTGGCGCGGAGCAGGAAATGGAGCTTTCGGGGCGCGAAATAATGACACTGGAACCACACCTGGGGCGAAATGTACGGGTTCGGCCGCTGTTCGTAGGGGAGTTTGATATTCAATCCGACGGACAACGCTCCCGCTTCGTGCGCGCCGCGGTTTCCGGCCTCCATGATACCGGGGCCGCCGCCGGTGCAGATCACGTAATCGTACATACCGTCGTGGTCGACGTTCGGGTGGCACTGATTCCGTTGTGACACCAGAAAGGCGAACTCCCGGGCCAACTCGTAATACTCGCTCATGTCCACCTCCCGCAGCGCTTTGCGCAGCGCGTTCTGAAACCGTTCTTCGCCCGGGTCTTTTTCGGCGTCGTTTTTAGCCTGTTGCAGTCGGCTCATCGCGGTTTCCCGGTCGACGAAGCGGGCGCTGCCGAAAACGATGATCGTCGAACGAATACCGTACTGTTTGAAAAACCATTCCGGTTTCGTGACTTCCATCTCGATCCGAATCGATCGGGCCGCGTCGCTGAGAATGAACTGTTCGTCCTTGAACGCGATTTCGTAGCTCGGCGAATTGAGCAATTGCGACATGGAATCCTGGTCCGCCCCATTGGCTTTAAACTCCAGCGACGGATTCAGCATCGGAGCCATTTTTTCGTGATTGGAAAGCATGGTTTTTTTAATTACGAATTACGAATTATGAATTACGAATTGACATAGCGGGAAGCGTAAGCGAGCGATGAGAAAAGTAGTCGGTAGCCGGTAGTCAGTAGTCAGAAACAAAAGAGAAAACGCAATCTGACTCCTGACTACCGGCTACTGACTACCGGCTACTGACGCCACGAATTTTCTGTAATCTTCCGGGGTGTCGATTCCGTGGGGGGCATTTTCGACGACGGTGACCATGATCGGGTAACCGCCGTGCAGGACGCGGAGTTGTTCGAGCGACTCCGTTTTCTCCAGCGCGCAGGGCGGCAGGTGCGGGTATCGGAGCAGAAAATCTTTACGATAAGCGTACAATCCAAGGTGCAAATAAAACAGCGGCGGCTCCGACCGGAGCAGCGAATCGCTCCAGGATCGCGGGTGTGGGATCACGCTTCGGCTGAAATACAGCGCTTTTCCCGTGTGATCGAAAACAACTTTGACGCAGGCGGGATTATCGAGCGTTTCCCGATCCCGAATCGGTGTGCAGGCCGTCGACATAACCGCTTCGGGATGGTCGAGGAGCAGTTGAATCACCGCGTCGATCGCATTGGGATCCATTTCCGGCTCGTCCCCCTGGACGTTGGCGATAATATCGATTCCGTCGAGCGTCGCGGCGACCTCGGCGATCCGATCGGTTCCACTCTGCGCGTTCGGGTCGGTCATTTGAACCTTTCCGCCGAACTTTTCGACCGCTTCGTAAATCTCACGGTGATCGCAAGCGATGCAAACCCCTTGTGCCAAACGGCTTTTTCGGGCCGCTTCGTAAGCGTACTGGATCAACGGTTTCCCCGTTTCGTCGAGCAACATTTTACGCGGCAATCGCGTCGAAGCCAACCGGGCCGGAATAATGATGAAGGAATTCAAATGAGAAATGAAAAATGAGAAATGAAAAATGAGAAATGAGAAATGACAAATAAAGGATTCCCGTCACATTCTATCCTCTATCCTCTATCCTCTGCCGTCTATCTCCCCTCTTTCCTCAGCAATTCGTCTCGTTCGCGGCGCGTGGCTTCGAGGTCGAACATCATGTATTTCATGTCCAAACGCAACTGGGCGAGCGTTTCCTGGACGTAGAGAAGAATCCTTTGACGGCGGGTAATGCTCTCCGCAGTGCGAGAAAGCGCTTGTTCGAACAAATTCCGCGACTCGTCCGGCAAGGTTTCGATCAGGGAGAGAAGTTCGGAGAGTTCCGCTACTGTCGACAAATCTTGCATGGAATCGGAGGAAGTCAGGAAAAATAGGATTTTGGGGAAGAATTGCTCTTTTCACGGTTCGATAAATACGATACTCTTCGCCGTGATTTCCCGGGAGGCCCGGGAGCCGGCTGGAGCTACCGCTCCGATAAGTGAGCCGCGAGATGGTCGTTTCACTCCCGATCTCGCTAACATCGTCTAAAATATTCCCCGTAATCGTGTAAGACCATTATAACATTTCTAATGCCGTCGCGTTTGTTTTTTTCGATCATTCTCGCCTTTTTTGCGACTGTGTCCGTTGCGACTGCCGC